>JAEZLF010000076.1 GCA_023435925.1 Bacillota bacterium | reverse complement strand
AGAGCTTCTACCGCATGTCCTTTGCTGAGAACAAACAAGTCACGCTCCGGATTATTTATATTCTCCGGTGATATGTTCATTTGCTTGAAATATAGCGTGATAAGGATTTCCATCACTGAAAAATCGCTGCCTATATGTCCGCTTTTTGCTCTATAGATCATATCCAGAACATTTTTTCTCAATTCAAAAGACTTGGCTTTTAAATTATCCATTTTCTTTCCTCTTCCCTTTACTATACTGATACCCTTATTCACCGCGGATAAATGCCTTTACCTTTTCCTCATCCGGATCGTACAGATCGGGCTTTATTCCAATATATTTACATGCCTCATACAGAACCGGTACGATATTCTTGTGTATCCCAACACAGTGATGTATATAAGGACCGTGTACCAGTTTTTCTTCCAGCCTTTTCAAATTATCGACTTTAATCCACACATACGTTCCTTTCGTATATGGTCCTTCGATCCCTTCTGCATTGCCCATCAGCATGGAATACTCGGCATTATCACCATCAAATCTGCAAAGTGTCATCTTCCCATGCTTAGCTTCAGCTTCAACGGCTCCGGGATAGTTGAAGGCCAATGGATAGCCTATTGTCGGTTTCTCCCTGGCTATAGATATTGGCCAAGGCCCACAATGCTGCAACAATTCGCCGTTTTCATCATCGGGGTGACGCACTGTCCAATCTGCAAAGAAGCTCTTTGTATCGTCCAAAGCTGCAGCCTCCACCATTACTGAAGTTATGGCACCATGAATATCCGTTTCGCAGGCTACAGGAATTCCTTCTTCATTCAACAAGGAATTTGCAGCGCAGGGCATGATACCAAGTTCACCCTGCAAAGCATTCCAACACTGAATCGCAATTGCATTACAGCCATACTTATGTGCAAGGCTTTTCATGGCTACCTTCAGTGCCGCTACATTTTCCAATGCGTCCTCATTTATTTTGATAATCATGTTGTTTCTGCAGTACTCCATTACGCCTTCTACTTCTGAAGCTTCTTCCTTTGCTTTTTTTACAGCATCTATCAACTCGGGTATCGGGATAGGTGATAATTGAATATTAAATTTCTCCAACAATTCTCCTTCGTTGCACATGGTTGACCAAAAGTCAAAGGGTCTTGGCCCAATTTGAAGGATCCTGGTTTTACGGAATGTTTTGACGACATTGCATACAGCAAGGAAATGAAAGACTCCTCTTTGAAATTCCGGATCCTCCAGTCTGCAGTTTGTCAAATAGGTAAAAGGAACCTGAAATCGCCTTAAAACCTTGCCCGTTGCAAACAAGCCACACTGGCTGTCCCGTAAGCGTATCCCATTTTCATCCGGTCTTTCGTCTCTCGGCCCCCATAACAGAACGGGAACATTAAGCTCCTTTGCAAGTCTTGCAACAACATATTCTGTACCAAAATTGCAGTGCGGTAAAAATAAGCCATCAACTTTCTCGGCTTTGAATTTCTCAGCAACTCTTTCCCTGTCACTTTCTTCATAGAGAAGCCCTTCTTCATTGATATCTGTAATATCTACAAGATCGATCCCCAAATTAATTAATTTTTCTCTTGTTAGGCTGGCATACTTAACTGCATCCGGAGCGCTGAAAATACTTCTTCTGGTTGGAGCAAATCCCAATTTCACCTTTTTCATAATAATATTTCCTTCCACAAAAAATTCTATTTTGATACCGCTTTTATGTCTCTTACACTATCTCTTTCAATAAATTCCGTACACACCTGAATTTTAGTGCGCACATTCTCCTTCTTCTCCATCATGTCAATGATCTTTCTTACCGAAAGGCGGCCCATTTCCTGCTTTGGAACGCGCAAGCTCGTCAGCCTTGGCGTAGAAATTTCGCAAAATGGCAAGTCATCAAATCCGATAATAGAAATATCCTCCGGGATCCTATACCCCTTTTCCAGCAAAGCTTTCATTGCTCCTAATGCAATCATGTCATTATCTGCAAAAAATGCCGTTGGCAAGTCGGGATCCTTCTGCAGGTAGTCCAGCATATCCGAATATGCACCGTTCATTGTAGTGCCTAGTTCGATAGTATATTTAGGATTTACTTCGGTTCCGATTTCTCTCATTGCCGAATAATATCCCGATTCTCTTTGCTTGAACCCGAGAATTTTAAATTTTCCTCCCAGATGGCCGATCTTTGTATGACCTCTGGAATATAGATGATTTACCGCCATTTTGACTGAATCCTCATTATTTATCACCACAGCGTTGAAACTCATGTCAAAACTCCAGTAGTCCAATAAAAGAAGCGGACACTGAGCATTCTTAAATATCCCAAGTTCTTCTGGAGACAGTTCTGTTCCCAGAAGTATTATCGCGGTATCAGGTTCGACAATCATTTGTTTTGCTTGATCCCTGTAATCCGGATCTCTTGAATCCAGATTGCTAATCAACATTTCATAGCCTGATGCTCTGCACTCCTGTTCAATACCATTTATCAGCAGCGTGAAAAACGGTGTGTCATCTATGATGAGTCCATTTTTCTTATAGATTACCAGTTTAATTTTCCTGACCGTATTGGAGTTCAGGTATCCTATTTCCCGTGCTACACGAAAAATTTCGTCCGAAGTGCTCCGGCTGACTCCCTTTTTTTGATTCAGCGCATTGGATACAGTAGCTGCGGAAAAACCCGTTATATTACTGATCTCTTTTATCCCTGTTTTCAATTTCTTTTCCTACTCCCTCTGTATCATAATTTTTACCGATCAAGATTGTTTTGCACTTTCCGGATTCTGATGGCCATATACTCTTTCCCCGGTAAATCTATTCTGAATTTTCCACAAAAGATACCTCTTTTTTCAATGGTCATCTCCCATGTATCAATAACCTCAACGTCAAATTTGCTGTAATCATCCAGATAGAAATCTCTGAACGAAGGCCTCATAAAGCTGTAGTAGTATATATAATAATCATTTACTTTGCCCGCACCCGTAACCCCGCCTTCTGTTGTTGCCACAACCTCATCCCAGGACGATTCTGCCGGCATCAATCCCATGCCTGGTGTTTCACACATGGTCTTATATAAAAATTTTAACCGTTCGGGACTCTCTCCATGAAGCTCACCGCCGTGTGACCACCAAAGTATATCGTCAGAGTGCAGGTACGTTTCGCCGTGCCCGGCATATC
>JAEZLF010000198.1 GCA_023435925.1 Bacillota bacterium | reverse complement strand
ACATAGCCAAGGACAAAAACAAAATCTCTTTGTTCTCCGGCATTCAGTGTAAGCTCAAAGCTGTGAGAAGCAACAGGAGACCATCCATCTGCAATAGAGTTGCAGGACTTGCCTTCGACAACCGCTTTCGGTGCATCAAAGCCGTTATATTGACCGACAAAGGCATTGCGGTCTGTATCAAAGCCTGTAATATCTGTATTTACCGAATAGAAAGCAAAGTGGTTCCGCCGTTCTCTGTATTCCGTTTTATGATAAATTGTATTGTTTTCAAGTTCAATTTCGCCTGTGTTGAAGTTCCTCTGGAAATTGGTCATATCGTCATAGGCGTTCCAAAGACACCATTCTATAAAAGAAAACAGTGTGATTCTCTTACTTTGACTGCTTGTGTTTATAATACTGACTTTCTGTACTTCACCATTGAAATTCTGCGGTACAAAAAATAACACTTCAGCTCCGATCCCGCCTCTTTCACCATAAATACGGGTATATCCCATTCCATGGCGGCATTCATACCGGTCCAGCGTTTTTTTCACAGGAGCCCAGCCCGGCGACCAGAAATCGCCATTGTCGTCCCTGATGTAGAAATATCGGCCTCCATTATCAACCGGTACGTTGTTATAACGGTATCTTGTTATACGTCTGAGCCTTGCGTCCTTATAGAAGCAATACCCCCCTGCTGTATTGGAAATGATTGAGAAGAATTCCTGATTTCCCGAATAATTAATCCACGGACTTGGCGTTTCCGGAGTAGTGATGACATACTCCCTGTTCTCATCATCAAAGTATCCGTATTTCATATGAACCTCCAACACAATTAATCGAAATAACTGCTATTCTCTTGAAGATCACAGGGGCAGAACCCCATTTCTGTATATTACACAAAATATGACATAAATACAATCATTATACCGAGGCGAAAGGTGCCCTCCACTTCTATAAGTGATGGGTCGAAAAATTTTGTTTGAACCGATGCATGATAATGCTGATCCATTTTATTAGAACTTGAATCGGTCGTTATCATCCCTTTACTGCGCCTATGGTAAGCCCTTTTACGAAGTATTTCTGGAAGAACGGGTATGCTAAAACAATAGGTCCGATAGAAATAACAGCGATAGCCATTCTGACACTTTCACTCGGCATATCGGCAAGAATCTTACTGGCATTTGAAATCTGCGAGCTATTGTTCAATAAATTCTGTACCATTATCAGGGTTTGATACATCAGGTACTGTATGTTGTAATTCTTGCTGTTATTTACAAAAACCAGCGGGAGATAAAAATCATTCCAATAATTCAGGGTACAGAATAAACCTATGGTTGCAAGACCTGCCTTACACAGCGGAAGTACAATAACAAAGAAGGTTCTAAACTCACCTGCCCCATCAATTCTTGCAGATTCAATAATGGATTCTGGTACTGTTGTTTTGTAGAAGGTTCTCATAATCATCATAAACCACGTATTCATCAAGTATGGTACTATCAATATCCAAATTGAGTTTTTAATCGGAATCAGCTGCGTGTAAACAATGTACCATGGAACAAGACCGCCGCCGAATATCATGGTAAAGAAAGCAAAAAACGAAAACTGGTATTTGTATTTGAAGTTGCTCCTCGACAAAGGGTAGGCATAGAGGCAGATCACAAAGAGACTCAGGAAGGTTCCGATAATAGTAACGAAGATGGACACCCCATAAGCACGCCATATGGCATCTCCTGCGGTGAGTAGGTAATTGTACGCTTTACCGCTGAACACCTCCGGTATAAATGAATACCCGTTTTTCAGTATGCTGTTCTCATCCGTAAGAGAGATTGCAATAACCAGCAGCAATGGTGCAACACAAACTACGACGCATAGTATAAACATGATATTCAGTATCAGGTTGGAACCAAAGCTTATTTCATTTTGTTTCCGCGCCTTTATATTCACTAATCCAGACATATTCTCCTCCTTAGAACAACGCACTTTCTTTATCAATTTTCCGTACAATCAGATTGGCAGTAAATACGGTGATACATCCCACAACTGCCTGGTAAGTACCTGCAGCTGATGCCATTCCGATGTTGTTGGTATTTCTCAGAGCCGAATAAACATATGTATCAATAACCATGGTTGCTGTCTGCAATGAACCGCTGTTCCTGGGAACATTGTAGAACAATCCGAAATCGGCATTGAAAATTCTTCCCACCGCAAGCAGTGTTAGTATAATCATCAGCGTACGAAGCATCGGCAGCGTAATGTGCCTGATTTGCTGCCACTTGGTTGCTCCGTCAATGGCCGCCGCTTCATAGAATTCCGGATCGATTCCGGTGATTGCCGCCAGATACACCACTACATTATAACCGGTGTACTTCCACAGCTGGAAAAATACAAGTATAACAGGCCAATATTTCGCTTCACTGTACCACTCCACCGGTGCAATACCCAATGGAGCAAGAATGCTCTTATTGATAAATCCGCTTTCGATGCTCAGCATTGAATAGGCCAGATAGCTGACAACGATCCATGAAAGAAAATATGGAAGAAAAATAATACTCTGATAAACTTTTGATAGTGTTTTGTTTCGGATCTCATTGAGAGCAATTGCAAAAAACACCGGAATAATCAGACCAAGAATAATGAATACTGCGTTGTAAAGCAATGTATTACGGGTCATCTGAAACGCGTAAGGGGTTTTGATAAAGAACTCAAAATTCTTGAAGCCGACCCATTCACTCTGTATCAGGCTTTGAAAAAAGGTGCCGTAAAAACGATATCTCTTAAATGCAATAATGACTCCGAACATCGGAATGTAATTATTAATGATAAGTAAAATTACACCAGGCATCAACATAACAAACAGTGGCCAGTTTGTCCTTAATTGATAGAGCAAACCGGTTTTGTTCAACTTTACATCTGGTTTAGTGGGAACTGCTGCTAATTTCATTTTATGATCACACCCTTAACATTTATTCAATGAGCGCTTGCGCGAATTGTACACCAAAACGCGTTATTGCAACGCAAAACACGCTGCGGGCGCTTTAGCGCCTTCCTTATGCGTTTTTTGTGTATCGCGGCGCGGGCATTTTTTCAACTGCTCCTTCAGAGGGGGATTGAACCCACCACTGAAGTGGAAATCTGTTTATCCCCCGCCACACGTTTTTTGCCCATTGGGCAAAAATACGCTCTGAGGTGGAGGTCTTAGAAGCATTTAATAAATACCCTGCGCAGACGTATAAGCAAATAAGCATACATCGACTGTATCTATATGTTATAGAACTTTACCGTTTGGATGAATAGATTGTATTGCGTTATTTTGTATATACTTGCTTTATCCCAAGTAAAAATATTACAACAAAATATTACACAAATATCTCCAATAAAAAGCATATTCGGAAAATGATGATCTTAAATAAAAGAGGGCAGGATATTGTCCCACCCTCTTATTCCCTGCATAAGCTCAACGAAAGCCGACTGCATAGGTTTCTTACTTGATGCCTTTCTTGGCGAGCCATGCATCATACTGCTTCTGCATTTCTTTAATAACGTCGTTAACACCGGATGTATTGAGCTCATCAGACATCTTCTTGACGGTACTGTCAACATCCACCGCTCCACACATAAGTTCCTTATAATATGTGGTAATTACGGCCTTACACGCTGAGATCTGATTTTCAACGGGAGTCTTGTCAAACATAAATCCAAGGCTCTTCTCAACAATTCCGGCTTTATTGTACTCTAAGAATTTCTCCCACTTATCCGGATCTTCATTGTCCAGGAGCAGATCCTTGAACTGATCGCCATATCTCCAGCCTGCCCCAAGATTAAACTTGTCTATACCGGCTTGAGTCTGAGTAATTCTGCCGTCTTCATTTACTTTATAATGTGTTCCTTCAATACCATAGTTGAACATATTTCTCAATGTCTTATCTGTATACAGCATTTCAATGAACTGGAATGCTCTCTCCGGATTCTTGGAGGCTGCCGGTATAGCCAGTAACGCACCGGTTGTTTCGCGATTGGACATTACAGGTTTTGTAATGTCAACCTGCACCCAATCCACATTTGTGCTAGCTGACATTTCCGCATCTTTACCCGGTTTCAGTGAAGACTCAGCTGCAAAATATTTTCCGGTCTTCATCTGCTCTGCTGTATTTTCCATCGTAGCTGCATCCTTGGATATGTAGCCCTTCTGGTAATAGCTTCTCAGCTTTTTATACATAGCAATGGATTCAGGTGCTGTAAATTGGTTTACAACCGTGTTGCTCCTGTTGTCAGGATACAGAGCACCCGGCACGTTGTCATCACTGATGTTATCCCAATCCAGGAAGTGGAACGGAGAATCCATAGCCACGACCAAGAGGGGCGTAATACCAGGTTCATTCTTCTTGATCTGTTCAAATATGGGTTCAAGATCCTCCATTTTCTTGATCTTATTGACGTCAACCTTATATTTCTTTACCAGATCCTGCTTCAGGAGATAACCCCAGTTATGAACCTGTTCCTTGTTGGTGGGAACTGCATAATTCTTTCCGTCAATAGCCGGACCATTGAGGAAGTCCTTGCCAAGAATCTGTTCAATGGCCGGATACTTCTTCAGATACTTGTTCAATTCCAGGAAATAACCGGAGCCGGCATTTGTATAGTAGTTCGCTGCCCAGTTAGCTGTAAAACATACATCAAAAGGCTCGCCGGCTGCAAGCATGGTATTGACCTTCTGTTCATAGGGATCACCCCAGCCGAATACCTGTAAATCAATGGAGACATTCAGCTTATCCTTCAAATACTCCTCCACTTTTTTCATGACCAGATCGGTATCTGTTTCCTGTTTATTTCCTACCAATGTCATGGTGAGTTTAACTTTGTTTTTAGGTACGACCAGCTTGGCTACCGTAACATTACATGTTGCTACAACCTCACTGTTGGACGTGCTGATAGCGGAAATAACTGTTTTACCAGCCTTAACGCCCTTGATGACTCCGTTTGCATCTACTGTAGCAACATTCTTGTTCGCTGTAGAATATTTCAGACGTTTCTGAGTTGTATTAGTCGGGGAGAAATAAACCTTTAAATTGAATGTTTTTCCAATATCCAGTGTAACGCTGTCATTATTAAGCGTTAGCCTGCTAATTGGTACCACCTTGATTGCTGTTGCCGAAAGACCGATAGATAAAACAACCGCCAGACACACGATGATCGAAAGTACCTTTTTCATAACCAGCCTCCTATCAATTTTTGAAATATGATTTTCATGCATTTATATGCTATAAGAAATGGAGGTATGATGAAATAGATTGTATTGCATATTTGTGTAAATACTTGTATCTATTTGCGTCTTAATAAAACAGCAATTTTTTTACCCTACTGATACTTCAGAAGGTCACTTATCACGAAATTCTGTTGGCGTGACTCCTACATATTTTTTAAAAAGCTTTGAAAAGTAATGTGCATCGGGAATGCCAACCTTTTCTGCCACCTCGTAGGTCTTAAGGCTGATATCCTTCAGCATCTCCTTCGCTTTATCGATACGCAACTCATTCAGGTAATCAACAAAGTTTTTACCCATTTCCCGTTTAAACATTCTGCTGATATAGTAGGTGCTTACAAAGGCATACTCTGCAACTTCATTGAGCGTCACCTGCTCATGATAATGCTCCTGCATGTACTCCACTGCTTTTCGTAAGATCAGCTTAATGCTTTTATTATTATAGCTATTTACTTTTTCAGTGACACTTCGCGCTGCCTCATCCAATATTGTATTCAGTTCATCCGTGTTGGAACTTTTTTCAATAAGTTCATACAACCCTCTCAGTTCCTTGTATTCATTCTTTTTGTTGTTTTCTCCGGATGGAAGTGAAATTCTTATGTGATTAATAGAAGAGATGGTATTCCAGTAGAAATTCTTGATAAACTCTTTTCCCATAGGATCTGCGCCTTTTACATAGCTGAAAATGTCGTGAAGCCTCTCAGTCACCGATTGCTCGTTACCTGATTTGACACCCTCAATCAAAGCCTTCTGCAGCTTTTCCAACATAGAATGGTCATCATATTTAAAGAAGGTATTGATATCACTATGGAAAATAATCGAATTATTTCCCATATAAAACTTATGCTCCAGCGCTTCTCTGCATTCCTTGAATTTCTGTGGCAGCTGGGTTATCAATGAGCCTTCGGAGCTGACAGCAATGGTAACGGTGAAGCCAAAGCAATTACGTATAATTTCCTGGAGGTAGGAACATTTTTTATCAACCAGTTCATTGATTTCGTCATGATAGCTCGAAGCCATTATTAAGAAGGCGATCCCTATATTGTTCAGTGTGATGCTGATAACCTTGAATTTGTCGGTAAACACCTCCGTGAAGGTATTGATAATGCCAAACTGATATAAATGCCTGTCATACTGGCTGATCTCTTTACTGTCCGTGTCCTCAGAATCATTCTGGACAATAAGCATGAAAAACCGGTTATCATGGATATCAAACAAATCAAGCTTTTGTATAATATCTCTCTCATTCGTATTAATCTCATATAATAAATCATATAGCAGCTTTTCGCGAAGAACAGGAATGTTTTGTCGAAAAAGAACCTTGAGCTTTTCTAGCTCCTCAACCTTATCCCTTTGAAATCTCAGTTCTTTTACCGCTTTAGCTATGACAGCGGTCAACTCTTCAATCTTTGACGGCTTGAGTATAAAATCGAAGGCTCCAAGCTTCAGTGCTTCATGAACATAGTCGAAATCACGGTAACCCGTAAGTATAATGATCTTGCTGTCAGGTACTTTGCTTTTAATCTCTCGTATCATCGACAGACCGTCAATCTCAGGCATCTTAATATCGGTAATTATGATGTCCGGCAGATACTTCCGGATCAACTCGCTGCCTTCATGTCCGTCGACAGCTTCACCGCATACTTCGCACTCGTAATTTTTCCAGTTGATGATGTTTTTGAGACCTTTCCGGATAATTGGCTCATCATCAATGATCAGTACTTTGAACATAAAAGCCCTCCTCACCTCCTGTGTTAATCTCACAGGGAATTGTGACCACAGCCTTTGTATATTTACCCTCTTCGCTTTTTATTTCCAGCCCATAGCTTTCACCATAAAATAGCTTGATCCTTCTGTTTACATTCTCTATACCAATGCTTCTATTTTTCTTTTCTCCTAGTTTTTTAAAATAGGTATCATTGTCCATGGAAAGTCTGTTATTAAGCTGATTCAAGTCATCAGCAGCCATACCGGCTCCGTTGTCAACCACTTCTATCGTTACGCAATTATCCTTCCTGCCTGCACTGAGGTTGATAACACCCTTTCCACGCGCCCCTTCAATGCCGTGATAAACAGCATTCTCTATCAACGGTTGTATTAAAAGTCTTGGTATCCTAATGCCGGTAACGTCCGGCCGGACGTTTTTTACCAACTCAATTTTATCTCCGAATCTCCTCTTTTGCAGTGAAATATACTTATCTGCATATGAAAATTCCTCCTCAATCGTGATCAATCTATCGTCTCGTCCGATACTGGCTTCCATCAGATCTGACAGATCTGATACCGTACTGCTTATTTCAGGTACATGATTTAGCTGTGCCATCCAGTTGATCGCTTCGAGGGTATTAAACAGGAAATGGGGATTGATCTGTGATTGAAGCGCTTTTAGCTCGGCCTCCTTGCGGGTCAGCTGCTCCCTGTATACCCAGTTGACCAGGTGGTGGATCTCACCGGACATTTCGTTAAAGGCTTTGCTCAGAAAACCCATTTCATCGTCTCTGTCAACCTGTACCGATACGTTACTCTCACCTGCTTGTACCTTTTTCATACCCTTTACCAGCTTATTGATCGGCTGTACAAAGTCTACAGCGATAAATGCTGTCAGCACAGAGAGCAACAGGATGGATGCTACACACAGCATCACAATATTTCTCCGGAGGGTATAGGCATCCTTATATAGCTCATCCAGTGTCACATACGCCACTATTTTCCATCCGATATTCTTCAGTGTAATATAAGATACAAACATCCCCGCGTTTTCATCAATTTTCTCACCTAATTCTCCATCGATATTGTTAATGATAACATCGGAGAAAATATTCAGATCGTTATAGTCCCTGCTTGCGATCAGTTCCATATCGGAAGATAATATCATAATATTCTGGAGATTCCCGGTTAAACCTTGATATACCTCATCCAGAACTCCCTTTTTTATATGAATGACCATGAGTCCAAGCTCTTTAAAACGATCCCTATCATTAATCTGCCTGACCAGGTAAATGTCCTTTACTTTCCTGTTTTCCGACACAAGATGTAATATCGGCTTACCCTTACTCATTCTAGCTTGTTCCAGCATTTTGGGGTAGGGTATAAAATCCTTTGCACCTGCGTCTCTGCTGTTATCGTCGGCATAATATGTCTTTCCATCATTTGAGTAAATGTAAATAGAACGTACTTCGCTTCTTGATAGAACCAGCATTTTTAAAAAGCTGTTCACTGTGTTTTCATATTCAAACCTGCTGAGAGGATCTTTCGTATCGCTGCTGCTTTTCAGAACATCATATATTTTATCCTCATATAGCAAATCCTGGGAAATGACTGTAAGGTTGTCCATATAGTCATTGAGCCTTAGCTGGATCATACCAAGGATATCTCTGGAATAATCAGTAGAATTCTCCTTAATAATGCTTTCCGAATTTTTATAGCTTAAATAACCTACCAGTATAAGTGGTATTAGAATTTGTATGTATAGCACAAGCACCAGCTTGTGTCTGATAGGAAGATTCCGGTAGAACCTGAGCATTATTGCAGGAGAATGCTTCATATATTCGCCCCCATCTATTCCGGAATAATTCCGTTTTTTATTGCATTGGCCCACATCTCTTCAGCACTGATCTTCCCTGAAAGATAGTATGGGAATTGCATAGCAATATCTTCTTCCCAGGATGTTCTATCAACGAAAGAATCAGCAGGGCCCACAAGCAGCTCCGATTCATCCAGCATTTTCTTACCCTTTACTGTCAGATTTCTATAGTTGATATGATAACGGTCTATATTCACATTGCTGATCATTCCTGTTTCGGCAGCGAATACTGCTGCAGTTTCCGGAGATGTTAAAGCCTTAAGAAGCCGGATAGAAGCCTCCAGCTTGTTTTTATCCTCATGGACGGCAGTACTCATATGGAAGGAACCGCCGCCTAACCCGTATACCATAGTACCCTTTAGTGCATGATGCCCTTCAATATAAGGGAGTTGTATAATGTCAACAGATATATCCTCTGCGTCGAAATCACCAATAAACCAGGAACCCTGGACAATCATCGCCGCTTTTTTTTCCTTAAAAAGGACATTCCTTTCATTATTGGTCATCGTAAAGCAATCTGGCGGGAAAGCCCCCAAATCGTATAATTCCTTCACATGCTGCATCGCTGTAATATAGGCCGGTTTGATTGTCCCGCTAGAGAAAGGATGTTCAGTGTCCTCTTTCCCACCGACAATTGGAATAAGGTTCTGGTACAGGTAAGTGCCTTCACTATAGGTATTGAATGCAATCGGAACGATATTCTGCTGCCGGAATCTTTTCACTGCCTTCTTCAGGCTACTAAAGTCCTGTGGCACCGGTATCTGATACTTATCAAACAAGTCCCTGTTGATAAACATGCACTCAAATATCACTTCAACAGGAAGTCCATATATTTTACCATCATATGTAGTATAATCCCACATGGAATTAAAGCTTTGTTTCCACTGCGGATCATTCTGCAGTAAGGTTGTCAGATCAGCGACCTTACCCGCTCTGACAAGTGCTTTGATGTCAGAGCCGGGCCACAATCCGAAAACATCGGGGTCGTTCCCGGATGCGAAGTCTGTTTTAATTTTCGGCAAAAAGTCTTCTCCAAAAAGCGACTCATTGGAAACGGCAATATCCGGGTTGTCCGTTTCAAACTGATTCAGTATGGTCTTCAGCGTCTCAGCCTTGCTGTCAACACCGCCCCAGCTACTGATGAACCGGAGAACAGTTTTGGGTGTTTCGCCGGGCTGTTCTGTAATTGCAGGCTGCGAAGATGGATTAAGTGTACGGATGCAAGCCCCGGATATGAATGAAATAATCACCGAGAGTAATAAAACCTGAATTTTTCCGAATTTCCGCACTTTATAACTCCTTACTTTTTCAGAAATCCATGTGAATGTGGCATCCCAGTCTACCTTCCGCTGTCTATTTTGTCTATTACCTTTTTCCTTTTGCCTGTAGCGATTAAGTCTATCTTAATTCTACCTATCTTGATTATGCCTGGCTTGTTTCTTAATATTTAGATTCTGTCTACCTCGCTGAGAATTTATATACTGTACTGTGCCTGTATTCCTGGCCGGCTTTCAGGATCGGAGTCGGGAAATGCTTATGCTTCATTGAATTAGGGAAATACTGGGTTTCAAGGCACATTCCGCTTCTCTTTCCGTAAACGGCTCCCTCTTTCCCTTTTAATGAACCGTTCAGAGAGTTCGCAGAGTAGAACTGAATGCCTGGTTTTGTTGTAAAAACCTCCATCACTCTGCCGCTTTGTACATCAAATACCTCCGCTGCTTTTTCCAGGCCATTTCCTTTTTTATTCAGTACCCAATTGTGATCATACCCGCCACCATTGATGATCTGCACATCCTGTCCATTTAAGCCGTTTTCTACCGGTACAGGTCTTCGTAAATCCATCGGAGTACCCTCTACGGATCTAATTTCTCCGGTTGGTATACATTCATTGTTAATGGGTGTGAAGAAATCGGCATTAATCATCATGGTCTGCTTTAGAATACTTCCTGATTTATGTCCGGAAAGATTGAAATAGGAATGGTTAGTCAGATTTACTACCGTATCCTTATCGGTTGAGGCATAGTAATCGATACTTAATGCATTGTCTTCCGATAGTGCATATCGGACTTTCACATCAAGGTTGCCAGGATAATTTTCCTCACCGTCGGCACTAAAATAGGACAATTCAAGATAGTCGGTATTATTTTCCCTTATAACAGCCGCTTTCCATATGACCTTGTCAAAGCCTTTCAAACCGCCATGCAGGTGATTTTTCCCATCGTTTTTTGCAAGCTTGTAGCTGACCCCGTTTAATTCGAATTCTGCATTTTCCAGCCTGTTTGCATGTCTGCCCACCAGTGCGCCGAAGAACGGGTGATCTGCCAAATATCCTTCCAGGCTGCTGAAGCCAAGAACGACATCATCTAATTGACCCTTCCTGTCAGGTACTGCCAATGAAACAATAATTCCGCCATAATTCATTATTTCCGCACTTACACCGTTGGCATTTTTCAATGTAAAGATATCAACATTTTCTCCCTCCGGAGTGATCCCAAAATGCCTTTTTGTAATACTCATGATCAATCCCCTCCATTTTCATATAAAACAAGCATTACATCTCCATTACTGCAAGAGTAATGGAGAATTCTGCCTGAATAAAATAACACCTTCATTTACATCGACTGTAATACTGCTTCCCGGCTTGAAGTTGCCCAAGAAGAACTGTTCTGTCAATTCATCCTCAATGTACTTCTGTATTGTTCTCCTGAGGGGTCTGGCACCATATTTGGGATCATAGCCTTTTTCCAGTATAAAATCACTCACTTCGCCGGTAAACTGAATGGAAATTCCCTTTTGTGCAGCCTCTGTCCGGACTTCATCATACATCAGTGAAATGATCTGTTTCAGTTCATCTTTGTTCAGCTCGGTAAATACGATAGTTTCATCAAGCCTGTTTAAGAACTCCGGCCTGAAGGTATCCTTCATTACATCTCTCACTCTGCTTTCCAGTGCCTTGTAACCATCGTTGGAGAACCCGAGACCATTTGCCTTCAGCGTTGTACCCGCATTGGAGGTCATGATGATGATGGTGTTTTCAAAATTCACCACTCTGCCATGACTGTCTGTCAGCCTGCCATCCTCAAGAATCTGAAGAAGCATGTTAAACACATCTGGATGCGCTTTATCAATTTCATCCATTAATATAACAGAGAACGGTTTTCTCCGAACCTTTTCCGTCAATTGCCCGCCTTCATCATAGCCAACGTAGCCCGGTGGCGATCCAATCAATTTGGAAACCGTATGCTTCTCCATATATTCGGACATATCCAGCCGGATCAGTGCATCTTCCGTTTCAAAAAGCTCTACGGCAAGCGCTCTTACCAGCTCCGTTTTGCCGACACCGGTGGGGCCTACAAAAACGAAGGAAGCCGGTTTCTTTTTCTTTCTGAAGCCTGCTCTGTTTCTTCGGATAGCTTTGGATACGCTCTTTACAGCTTCATTCTGTCCAATTACTCTTTTATGCAGCCTTTCTTCAAGATTCATCAGCTTTACAGCTTCAATTTCCGTCAGCTTCTGCACCGGTATCTTTGTCCAAAGCTCAATGATGTACGCGATATCGTCAACCGTTAGTTCCTCTGCCTTGTTTTTCTCCTCATAATCCTTGATTTGCTGCAACAGCTTACATTCGCGAACCTTGAGGTCCGCTGCTTTCTGATAATCCTCGATGGAATCAGCTGAAACAGCAAATTCCTTTTCCTCCTGTACCTTCCGAAGCTCTTCTTTTAAAGCTTCAAGCTCCACCAGACCGGTATTTCTCAAATTAACCCTGGATCCCGCTTCATCGATCACATCAATAGCCTTGTCGGGAAGGAATCTGTCGTTGATATATCTTTCAGACAAGCGGGCAGCGGCTTCAATCACCTCATCCGATATTTTTACTCGATGATAATTCTCATAATAGTCTCTGATACCCTTTAATATCTCAATCGTTTCATCAACAGAAGGCTCATCCACCAGAACAGGCTGAAATCTTCTTTCCAATGCCGAATCCTTTTCGATATACTTTCTGTATTCATTGAGAGTCGTTGCACCAATCACCTGGATCTCACCCCTGGACAACGCCGGCTTCAATATATTGGCGGCATTCATAGCGCCTTCTGCTTCCCCTGCTCCCATGATATTGTGAAGCTCATCGATTACCAGTATGACATTTCCCAGTGCCTTCGCTTCCTCAATGATCCCTTTCATGCGGCTCTCAAACTGGCCTCTGAACTGTGTACCCGCCACAATGCCTGTCATATCCAGAAGATAAATCTCTGCATTGAACAGCTTGGCCGGTACCTGGCGATTGGCAATCCTAACTGCAAGACCTTCAGCAATTGCCGTTTTACCAACACCCGGCTCACCAACGAGCACCGGATTGTTTTTGCTTCTTCTGTTCAATATCTGTACAACCCTGTCAATTTCTCTATTTCTGCCGATGACTCTGTCAATTTTATCCTCTCGGGCCATATCGGTAAGGTTGGAACCATACATATCAAGGAATTTTTTCTTCTTTAGGCTCTTTTTTTCCTGAGTCTTGGTCCTTGTACCATTTTTATTGTCCCTTTCGTCGGCAGGTCCTTTTTGAACATCACTTTCATCGTTGTTTTCCTCATTTTTAGGAAAAGCGCGGTTGATAAAATTGAAAAACGGATTCACTTTATTATTGGCACCATTGTTTCCAACCGGTTCCACGTTTCCCATATCCATATCCATATTGTCAAACAAGCTGCCCATTTGCTTATTCAGATTATCAATATCGTCCTCGGACATCCCCGTTTGTTCTATCAATTGGTTGACAGGCTGGATACCCTGCTTTTTCGCACAGGATAAACAAAGCCCCTCCTGGTTCTGCTTGCCATCTACAATTTTGGTTATGAAAACTACTGCATAATTCTCCTTGCAAATTGAGCACATCATCACAGTCAATCAACTCCCTTCACGACTGCATTTTTATAGTCCATCTATTATTATACGCATATCATTACCCATTTGTTTTCTATTGCTACCATTCAAACTTCATCCATCAGTATAACATATTATTTTATTCAGGGTCTACAGCAAAGTGCACTAAAACAGTCCCTCAAACAACAGGCTCACCTCAACACTCAATCCGTCAAAATGCGCCGGCCTTTCAATTTCACCCTTTTTATAGACCTCCATATTTTCAAACTGACAGTCACCGATTGTTTTTGTAACCGATTGAAACGTTCGGGAATATATTTATAGTAGTAGCAAAGCAAACGCTTACACTGATGTGCAATATAATGAGGAGGTGTTTTTGAATGTCCAACAGTGGTTTTCTCGGCAATGTTTTTAATGATGACTGCGCCATTTTGTTCTTCATACTTGTATTCCTGATTCTGTTTGTAAGCCCTCGGGGCTTTGGATTCGCAGATCCTAAATAAGGTGAAAGCGCGGGAAGTATCAGCACATATTTTTAAAGCAAGGCAGGCAGACACTCCAAAGAAGTTGCGTGACAGGCGATGGAGACAGAGGGACGATGTGAAAGAGCACAGTTCTAGTTTGACGCACACTAATGCGACAGACGAGACCCGTCGCTTGTCACACGTCCCCCTGTCACGTCACCTGTTACAGAGTCGTTTTGCTACTGTTGCTGTCAGTTAAGGTTCAATCTTGTTCTATTCTGGCTCTAACATCATTAATTCTATTCTTTTCTACTCAGTTCTATTTTCTGTTAGAATTTTTTTCAGGAATCGACCGGTATACGACTGCTCCGTTGCCGCTATGGCTTCCGGCGTACCGCTTGCAACTACATAGCCGCCTTTTCCGCCGCCATCCGGTCCCAGATCAATGATATGATCCGCAGTCTTTATCACATCCAGATTGTGCTCGATGACAACAACTGAATTGCCTGCATCAACCAGACGATGCAGGATGTTCACAAGCCGGTGGACATCTGCTATGTGAAGCCCGGTTGTCGGTTCATCCAGAATATACAGCGTTTTTCCTGTCGCCCGCTTTGATAGTTCTGTAGCGAGCTTGATTCTTTGGGCTTCACCGCCTGACAACGTCGTTGAAGGCTGTCCTACTTTAACATAGCCAAGTCCGACGTCATATAGCGTCTCAAGCTTTCTGTGGATTTTTGGTATATTCTTGAAGAATTCCACTGCGTCTTCTATTGTCATATCCAGCACATCGGAAATGCTTTTCCCCTTGTATTTGACTTCCAATGTTTCCCGGTTATATCGCTTTCCCTTGCACACCTCACAGGGAACATAAACATCCGGCAGAAAATGCATCTCTATCTTTATAATACCGTCGCCGGTGCAGGCTTCACAGCGCCCACCCTTTACATTAAAGCTGAACCGCCCGTTTTTGTACCCTCTCATTTTGGCTTCAGTCGTTTCCGAAAACACCTCTCGTATTAGATCAAAAACTCCGGTGTAGGTTGCAGGATTTGATCTGGGAGTCCTTCCAATAGGAGATTGATCAATATCAATAACCTTATCCAGATACTGAATACCGTTTATCATGTCATGGTCCCCGGCTTTTGTCCTTGCACGATTCAGCTCGGCAGCCAGCTTTTTATAAAGTATCTGATTGATAAGTGAACTCTTGCCGGAGCCTGAAACACCTGTTATTGCTGTAAATACACCAAGAGGAATATCTACATTAATATTTTTCAGATTATTCTCTCGAGCTCCGATGATCTTGATCCACTTGCCGTTTGGTGTGCGCCTTTTTTCCGGTAACGGAATACTTTTCTTACCACTCAGATATAATCCTGTCTGGGATTCTTCACATTTTTTTATATCGTCGATGGTTCCTTCTGCAACAATATAACCTCCATGGATACCTGGTCCCGGTCCCATGTCTATGATATGGTCTGCGGCATACATGGTGTCTTCATCATGTTCCACGACAATCAATGTATTGCCCAGATCCCTTAGTCTTGCCAGTGTTTTAAGGAGTCTTTCATTATCTCTTTGATGAAGACCTATACTGGGCTCATCAAGTATATACAGTACCCCCATCAATCCGGAGCCTATCTGCGTTGCAAGCCGTATCCTCTGAGCTTCCCCTCCGGAAAGTGTGGCAGCTGCTCTGGACAGGGTAAGATAGTTAAGGCCGACATCAACCAGGAAGCCGACTCTGGCTTTAATTTCCTTCAGAATCTGCCCTGCAATGATGGCATCTCTTTGAGAAAGCTTGATATTCTCAAAAAACGTCATGATCTCATCCACCGGCATACCGGTAAGGTCATTGATATTGCGATCTCCCACCGTAACAGCCAGACTTTCCTTTTTCAGTCTGGCGCCTTTGCAATCCGGACATGGGTGAATGCTCATGAACTCCTCGTAATGCTGTTTCATTCCTTCGGACTGTGTCTCCCTGTAGCGCCGCTCCATGCTGCTGATTACTCCTTCAAAAGCTGATGTGAAGGATCCACTTCCATATTCCTTTTCATAATCAATCTTAATTTTCTCACCTTTTGTTCCATAAAGAATGATATCAACAATGCGGCTTGGCAGCTTATTAATCGGCGTTGAAATTTTGAAGTCATACTTCTTTGCCAATGCATTTATATACATTCTGGCATAACTGTCCCCGCTTTCGAAATTCCAGCCTCCTACCTTTATAGCACCTTCCTCCAGAGACTTTGTCCAGTCGGGAATAATCAGATCCGGATCCATTTTCATAAAGGTTCCCAGACCACTACATGTGGGGCATGCCCCATAAGGGTTATTGAAGGAGAACATTCTGGGGGTCAATTCCTCTATGCTGACACCGCAATCACTGCAGGCAAAGTTCTGACTGAACAACATTTCCTTCTGCCCCACCACATCTACCAGTAAAATCCCGCCACTTAGGTGCAATGCTGTTTCTATGGAATCTGCAAGGCGTTTCACCATATCCGGCCTTACAATAAGCCTGTCCACAACAATTTCGATGGTATGCTTCTTATTTTTCTCCAGAGTAATTTCATCGTTGATATCCCGGACTTCTCCATCTACTCTGATTCTAACATATCCATCCTTCCTCGCATCCTCTATCAGCTTGTTGTATTCACCTTTTCTGCCTCTGACAACCGGCGCCAGCAGTTGGATTCTGGAACCTTCCTCAAGAGCAGTGATGGCATCCACCATCTGATCGACTGTCTGTTGAGTTATTTCTTTACCGCATATATGACAATGAGGTACTCCAATACGTGCATAAAGAAGCCGCAGGTAGTCATAAATTTCTGTAACAGTTCCTACCGTAGATCTTGGATTCCTGCTGGTGGTTTTCTGATCAATAGATATCGCAGGTGATAATCCGTCAATATAGTCTATATCAGGCTTCTCCATCTGCCCGAGAAATTGTCTGGCATAAGAAGAAAGTGATTCCACATAGCGTCTCTGACCTTCTGCATATATTGTATCAAAAGCCAGCGAAGATTTTCCCGAACCACTCAATCCGGTAATAACAACCAGCTTATCTCTTGGTATCTCGATATCAATGTTTTTCAGATTATGCTCTCTGGCACCCTTAATAAAAATACTGTTTTTGCTCATGCTGCGCACCCGCTTCTAAATTTTGGTATAATTTATCTGTAAATATTCCTATAACATTATACCAAAGCTAACACGAATTGCAAACATTTGTTCGATTATTTTCAAATTTTTTTGGTGGAATTATCATCCTCTGAATACCGGTTTGGACAGTTTTTTTCCTCCGGTCACAGTCAATGTTCCTGTCTCAGTTTATCCTTCAGCTCCTGCAATCGGTCTCTCAGCGCTGCAGCCCTTTCAAACTGGAGCGCTCTGGCTGCCTCCTTCATGTCCTTCTCGAGCTTCAGCATCATGGACTGCAGATCCTTCTCATCCAGTTCATCCAGACTTCTATCAAAGGAGTAACCTGTATCCTCCTCCGCAACCTTGATGGTTTCCAGAACATCCCGTACACTCTTCTGTACAGTAGTTGGCGTAATGCCATTTTTTAAATTGTAATCCATTTGTATTCTTCTTCTTCTGTTGGTCTCACTGATCGCTCTCTCCATGGAATCCGTCATCCTGTCTGCATACATGATTACGGTACCTTCCACATGCCTGGCAGCTCTGCCGATGGTCTGTATCAGCGAAGTCTCTGACCGCAGGAAGCCCTCCTTGTCCGCATCCAGGATAGCAACCAGCGTAACCTCAGGTAAGTCAAGGCCTTCCCTGAGCAGATTGATACCAACTAGAATATCAAATACACCCAGTCTCAGGTTTCGGATCAACTCTATTCTTTCCAGTGTCTCAACATCAGAGTGGAGATATTCGACCTTAAAATCCATCTCCTTCAGATAGGATGTCAAGTCCTCCGCCATTTTCTTGGTAAGCGTAGTAACAAGAACTCTCTGCTCTTTTTCTACTCTTTTGGAAATTTCACCAATCAAATCATCTATCTGGCCTTGTACCGGCCGGACAATGACTTCCGGGTCTATCAGCCCAGTGGGTCTGATAATCTGCTCTGCCACCTGCTGGGAATGTCGTTTTTCATATTGACCAGGTGTTGCGCTGACATATATAGCCTGCTTGATTTTTTTCTCAAATTCTTCAAATTTCAGCGGTCTGTTGTCAAATGCAGACGGAAGCCGGAATCCATAATCAACAAGCGCCTCTTTTCGGGAACGGTCTCCATTATACATGCTTCCGATCTGTGGTACGGAAACATGGGATTCGTCTATAAAAAGCAGCATGTCCTCCGGAAAATAGTCAATCAGCGTATAAGGCGCACTTCCCGGTGTTCTGCCACTGATATGCCGGGAATAATTTTCGATACCCTGGCAAAAGCCTATTTCCTGCAGCATCTCCAAATCATACCGGGTTCTCTGCTCCAATCTTTGGGCCTCCAGCAGCTTATCCTGTGCTTTCAGTTCCTTCAGTCTTACCTCAAGCTCCTGCTCTATTGTGGTAAGTGCTTTTTGCATCTTCGGCCGGGTAGTGGCGTAATGGTTTGCCGGAAAGATCGCCGCATGAGAACGTACACCGAGTATTTCGCCTGTAAGATAATTGATCTCTGACAACCGCTCAATCTCATCACCAAAAAATTCAATGCGTAAAACCCTTTCCGATGAATCCGGAGGGAATATTTCCAGAACATCTCCCCGCACTCTGAATTTACCTCGTTTAAAGTCTATTTCATTCCTCTCATACTGAATATCTACGAGTTTTCGTATAATCTCATCCCGGTCCTTCTGCATGCCGGGTCTGAGCGAAAGCATCAGATCCGTATAATCCTCCGGATCACCCAATCCGTAAATACAGGAAACACTGGCGACAATAATGACATCACGCCTCTCGAAAAGAGCTGCTGTTGCTGAATGCCGCAGCTTATCAATCTCGTCATTGATGGATGAATCCTTTTCTATATAAGTATCGGTAGAAGCTATATAAGCCTCCGGTTGATAATAATCATAATAGCTTACAAAATATTCTACTGCATTGTTAGGAAAAAACTCCTTGAATTCACTGCACAGCTGCGCTGCAAGAGTCTTGTTGTGTGCCATGATCAATGTCGGGCGCTGCACCTTTTCTATGACATTGGCCATTGTAAAGGTTTTACCTGATCCGGTCACTCCCAGCAAGGTCTGATGCCTATAGCCTCTGTTAATTCCATTCACCAGCTTATCTACCGCCTCAGGCTGATCCCCGCACAATTTGTAATCCGAAACAATTTTAAACTCTGCCATAATACCTCCAGCTACCTGCCTTACTTCACTGCTATAACATTACGTT
>JAEZLF010000173.1 GCA_023435925.1 Bacillota bacterium | reverse complement strand
AATTTTCTTTTTGGCATATCGATCCTCCTTAAACCTTGGACGCATCGGTAATTCTTCCATAAAAAACAGAGGTACCGGCTTTGAGAGTTACTAACTGCCCGATATAATAACGGGATCCTCCTATTGTAATACCATTGGAACCGATGGTTCCGGCAGCTTCCATAGTAATGGATACTGCTGACCAGCCGGTTTTTGTTGAGCGTACCTGCTTTCCATCCTTATCCTTACCCCAGGAGACCGAATCGGCTACTTCAATGTCTACCACTTGTCCAAAGCTTGTATTGAGCATGGAATCCGATGCAGGATCTTTCAGCTTTACATTTTCTGCGGTAAAACTGTTTACCTCTTCCTGGTAAAAAACAATCCTGATTTTATCGGTGCTGCCGGTTATAACCTGTTTAGGCGAAAACACGCCCAATTTATATACAATAAATAATGCTGCAATCAACAGCAAAAGTACGATACCGATGTCAATGATACTGATCTTGCCAAATAGCTTGCCGTTTTTATCAATCATCCTTATCCCTTCCTTTTTCATATGGATAAGTTGAATAAAGCCTTTATACATATCATGTCCTAAAGGCCGGACATGATGAAAGTGAATGGACTTCATTCAACTTAGTACATAAAGATTATATGTTTCTTCCGCTGTTTTATCAAGATTGAAATACTTTTCCACAACGTGACGCCCATTACTTACAAAAGAATTTCTCAGATCTTTATTTGTCAGCAGTGAAATCAAAGCATCACTGAAGGCTTTTGTGTCACCGTAATCAATCAAAATCCCGCTTTTCAGGCGGTCAATTACTATTTCTCGTGTACCGCCGCTATCGGTTGATATGATTGGAAGCCCGGCGGCCATGGCTTCCAGTATGGATATTCCGAAAGACTCACTGCTGGAGTGGGAAATAAAAACGTCGGAGCTTTCAAGGATATTTTTCATATCCCGCCGATATCCCGTGAAAATAATATCAGCATCCAGGCCATATGTTTTAACTTTTCCCGTAATGGAATCCAATAGTTCACCCTCACCCGCAAGGATGAACCGGAGCTTTGGTATTGAAATACGGTTATCCCGAACCTGCTCCTTAAAATATTTCACGGCATCAATGAAAAAATCATGACCCTTTTCCGCGGAAAATCTTGCGGCAGAAGTCACCAATATTTCGTCCTCAGCGATACCGAACTCCTTCCGGAAAGAACCGGAGGCGGGAGTATTCCACTGCTTCAGATCTATTCCGGTATAGATCAATTCTACCTTTTCGGGCAGGATTCCTTCTCTCAGAAGCTGCTCCCGTACATGCCCGCTTACGGCAATAATTTTATCATCTAAGCGGCAAATCAGCCTGTTGGCCCAAATGACCAGCTTGGAATTTTCAAACAGCATATGCCGTGTGTTGATGATTTTAACCTTGTTTCCCAGAATTTTAGATAGAATACCGATATAGTTTTCACGTAAAAAATGCGTGTGTATGACGTCTATGGAGCGCTGTTCACACAGTCTCTTCAGCATTCGGGCCGCCCGGATATCAATAGGACTGTTCATTTCCATCCGGATCAGGTCGATTCCAAGCTCTTGAAACGGCTCTTCCCCATGGCCTTCAACGCAATAGGCAATGGTAAAGTTGCATAACCGGTTATGCAGCTTTTCAGCCAATGAGCAGATGTATTTTTCCGATCCGCCGTTGCCCAGGTAGTGGATCAGGTGTAAAACATTCAACATTTCAGTACCAGCCTTTGTCTTAAATACCATTATCATAACACTTATCAGCATTATAACACTTGCCGGCTGTAAATGAAACCCGCA
Source organism: Bacillota bacterium (assembly GCA_023435925.1). Classification (GTDB taxonomy): domain Bacteria; phylum Bacillota; class Clostridia; order Acetivibrionales; family DTU013; genus JAEZLF01. Next base: position 1,982 of record JAEZLF010000173.1, on the reverse strand, counting down.
GAGTTTCAACCTTGTAATGAACACAAAATAAACATATAATGATAAATAACGAGGCGAAATAAGTGGCGGGTTACCGATTTAGTTCTCAGGTTGCGAGCATATCTCCCAAGATGCATGGGCGAGCAGCCGGGTTGCATGGACGAGTAGCAAACGTAGTTTGCGACCAGCCCGCCTCGTTGAAAAGGTTTGAGTTAAGGGGATATCAGTTCAGATTATGTAGATGGGGTACACAGAAAATGATACTGGATGAAGTATGTAAAAATACATTGGAGAGCGTACGTGAAAGCGGATTATGTACCGGATGTGCGGCCTGCAGCCAGTCCTGTCCGCAGGGGGCCATTGATATGGCGGAAAATGACGAGGGTTTTTTATATCCCGGCATCAACAGAGAACGATGCAACGACTGTGGACTGTGCAGAAAAATATGCCCTGCGAATGCTACAGCAGCAGAAGATTCCAAGATACCAAAAACAGAGAATTCCGGCGGCCAGGGAGTAGGGAATTCGGAAGAACATAAGGCTTATGCTTGCTTATCAAAGGATGATGATATCAGGGCCAAAAGCTCATCGGGAGGCCTTTTTACGCTCCTTGCACTGGATGTCCTGTCAAGGGGCGGCGTTGTGTTCGGCGCCGGATTTGATGAGACCTTCAGAGTGCGCCATTGCTATATAGAATCTGCCGGCGATATTGACAGCCTGAGACGTTCAAAATATGTCCAGAGTGATACCTGCAATACCTTCAGGGAAACAAAGGACTTTCTCACGACAGGGAAAGAGGTGCTTTACTGCGGGACACCCTGCCAGATTGCCGGATTAAAAGCCTTTCTGAACAAAGACTACGAAAATCTTCTGACCTGTGACCTGGCTTGCTCCGGCGTGCCATCTCCCAAAGTGTGGCGTATGTATCTCGATTATTTGTGTGATAAGTATAAAAGTAAAATAGCCTCTGTTTCATTCCGGGACAAGTCTGAGGGATGGGCAGACTATAAAATGAAAATAGTTTTCAAAAATGGAAGCTGGTATTCCGACAGAGCGAAGCGTGAACTTTTTTTTATCGGCTTCGGCAAAAATATTTTCAACAGAAGCTCCTGCTTCAACTGTAAATTCCGTCTGAGCAATACCAAGGCCGATATCACCCTTGCTGACTTTTGGGGGGTAGGTACTCTGAATGACAAAGACTTTATGGACAACAAAGGAGTATCTCTTTTGATAACAAACACCAATAAAGGTGAGAGAGCACTGTTAAAGATGAATGATAAAATGCTGGTGAAGCCTGAGCCATTGGAGATCGCGACCCGATATAACCCGAGGCTGGTGTCCTCTGTTGCAGAGCCGGCCAAACGGAAGAGCTTTTTTGATGATATGCGAGCCGGCCATGATTTTGACAGACTAAGGCGGAAATATATGGATAATTTCAGTGTTAAATACAAGGTAAAAAATGTGCTGAAGAAGATTTTAGGAAGAGCGTGAACACCGGCAGGAAGGATACTATGAGAACAAAGCTTTCCATATACAATACAATAAGTGCAATTGCACTTCAGATCGTTAACCTCATCGTCAACCTTATATTGCCCCGGGTCATGATCCATGTTTACGGTTCGTCTGTGAATGGCCTTGTGACTTCCATTAAGCAGTTTATTTCCTATTTCAACCTTGTAGAGGCGGGTCTTGCGGGAGCAGCTGTATATGCACTGTACAAGCCGCTGGCGGATAAGAACAAAGACGATGTGAACGGTATTCTGTCGGCGGCCAACCGGTTCTACAACATCTCTGGTTTTATTTTCTCGGGATTGGTTCTCGTGACAGCTTTTATTTACCCGATGGCAAGCTCCGGTCAGGGGATTGATGTGGCTACAATAGCTGCTCTGGTGCTGATCATAGGAGCTTCAGGCTCACTGGAGTTTTTCGCGGTGGGCAAGTACAAGGTTCTGTATACTGCCGATCAAAAAAGCTATGTCATTTCACTGATCAATGCTGCGGCCA
>JAEZLF010000131.1 GCA_023435925.1 Bacillota bacterium | reverse complement strand
TGGGACGAACCATTACTTTCCCCACCAAATCAGGCATGTATGCCAAAAACCTGCTCATGTACCACATAGGCATGATAAGAGACGCCATTCCGCCCTTATTCATAAATGTGAAAAACTCCTCAGATCCTGTTGTTCCACCTGGCATTGTAATAGCTATTTTATCTTTGTATATCATATCCTGCATGGATTGTAATGTCATTATATTTATTTCGTTATCGAGTATGACATTACCGTTCTTGTCCAGATAATCGGATCCTCTTTGGATTATCATGGGCCAGAACGGTCTTTGGTCTGTTACCTCAAAGGCGGTCATGGGCTTTCCGGTAGCGGCAACTACTATCTTTCCGGCTTCTGTATAATCTGCCCAGGTCCGAATCAAATCGACATTGACGCCGGCCTTGTCAATAAGCTCCTTGTTATAATACACAACGGTAGCCCCGACGTGGAAGCATATTCCGTAATATTTGCCGTTTTTGCTGTAGATATCGAACCTTGATTGTACAAATTTATCCTTTTCCGGTTCAATGATCTTATTAAGCTCAACCAATTCAATATCGCCCTTCAGAAAGTTGGAAAAGAAATTGATGTTGATATCGGCAATATCCGGCGCGCCTACCCCCGACTGTATGGCAATCAGAAGTTTGTTATGCATTTCAGCATTGGGATATACATCCACAGACAGTTCGATAGGCAAGTCAGGATTAGCCTTGTTCCACATTTCAGATGTCTTAATGTAGAAAGGTTTATGAATATCCTGGAATGTCCATAGATTTAATTTCACCGGCTTTGGCGGTGCTTCTCCTTCTCCTGATCCGACCCACTGTTCCGATTGCCCGCTGCAGCCGCTGCTGAGCCCGAATGTGCCCAAACTAAAAATGAATGTAAATATAAGAAGAACAATCAGAGTTTTTTTCATTTACTTCTTCTCCCTTCCATTTCTAATGGGGGCAAGCCCCCATACCCCCTCGCTACGGGCAAAATGAATTTGCCCTTCGCTACACTTCGTGCGCCACGCTTAAACGTGGCGTTTGAACAACGTCACAGTTACAACGACGTTGTTCAATTTCTAATGGGGGCAAGCCCCTATACCCCCTCGCTACGGGCAAAATGAATTTGCCCTTCGCTACACTTCGTGCGCCACGCTTAAACGTGGCGTTTGAACAACGTCACAGTTACAACGACGTTGTTCAATTTCTAATGGGGGCAAGCCCACATACCCCCTCGCTATGGGAAAAGGGCTTATTTTCTGCAAATCTGTTCGTATTCCAAAGGGGTCATCCCCTCAATATCTTTAAATACTCTGAAAAAGTAATTGTAGTTATTGAAGCCCACTTTTGCAACGATTTCCTTGAGTTTGAACTTGCCATTCTCAATAAGATTCTTTGCATTTTCAACTCTGATACGGTTAAGATACTCGACAAAACCCATCCCGCAGTCTTCCTTGAAAACTCTGCTTATATATGAATTGCTAACGCCTGTAAATTCAGCAATCTCACTTAATGATATATCTTTTTTATAGTTTTTATTTACATACTCAATTGCTTTTCTGGTAATTTCACTGTGTTTATTTCCAACCTTCAAGTTCCTTAAAATTATTATCAATTTGCCGTACAGACCCATTATCCATTCCTTGATATCTACAATGGTTTCATACTTTTGCATCATATTGTAGGGTATCTCATCATTCGTGTATATTTTTGAAATCTCAAGTCCAGTCTCTTTTGTAACCTTATTTACTATATTGATAAGCTCGGCGCAAATCATCTGTGTTGACTTGCTGCCCAAGCGATTATTCAAGATTCTGTCAAAAATCATGTCAATAAGCTGCTTTACCTTTTCATTGTCCAGTTCCCTCAATGCAGCGATCAAGTCCCTTTCATCCCTTATATCAAGGCAAAGGAACCCGTCTTCCTTTTTCCTTTCGGTATCTTCAATTAAGATGCTGTTCTTCCCTTTATAGAACTTATCTTTCAGCATTAAGTCCGCTTCTCGGTATGCCTGCGATATTTTCGATATATCGCTGTAAACTTTGCTTGCACTGAAACAGGCTGTTACGTTTAAATATTTCTTGACGCCGGATCTTATTCTGTCAATCATAGTGTAAAGGCTGTTATAAATAAACAGCATGCTATAAACGTCTCCCAAGGAAAAAATAATGATAAACCTTCCTTTCGATAAATGCTCAATGATCGATTTCTCCCAATCGCTCAGTATTCCCCTTGCCATCTCAAGGAAAGTCCTGATCAGTGCATCCATCTCCTTCGGCGAAAACTTCTCTTCAATGAAAGCAAAGTCATCAATTTCTGCAATAGCAACAACAAGGTTCTTTTTATCAATATTTATATCCAGCGTGGAAATGGAGCTTGCTATTTCATCACTGTCTGTCAGCTCCCCAGTGATCAGACTTTGGATAAACTCCTTACACAATATTGATTTTCTATCCGATAATTGCTCTGTTATCAGATTTCTCTGGTTACATTCACTTCTGTATTTCATAACCGCATCCCGGGCTGTTTCGAGAATATCAAGGAGGTTGCCCGGGTTTAAAAGGTGCTTAAGAACATAGTCCACCGCGCCTTTTTTCATGCTCTGCTTTACATAGTCAAAATCGTCATAGGCACTTAGAGCAATAACCTTTATCTGCGGCCAGTTCTTATTTATATGGTCTATCAATTCAACACCGCTCATACAAGGCATATGCATGTCGGTAATTACTATATCCGGCATATTATTCTCGATGAACTGTATAGCCCCGGTTACGCTGCTTGCCTCACCCGAAATGAAAAAGCCTGCCCTCTCCCAATCGATCATTGTCTTGAGATCCGTCCTTGAAAAAGCGTCATCATCTACTATCAGTACTTTCAGTATCATAGTCCGATTCTCCTTTCTCATCGACTGGGATGGTTATTTCTACAGTTGTGAACAGGTTTGGAACACTTTCAACGGCAACTCCAAATTTCTCACCAAAATATAGCTTTATCCTTTCATCCACATTTCCAATGCCAATTCCGCTAAGTCTGGACTTTCTATCCATCAAGCTGCTCAAACTTTCAGGAGAGATTCCTATTCCATTGTCAGTAATAGTAATATGCAGCTCGTTTCCAGTCCTGTATCCCTTCAGCACAATAATACCCTGCCCGTTCGCAGGTTCAAGCCCGTGAATGATGGAATTCTCCACGATCGGCTGAAGTATGAACCTCAGTATTTTAAACTCCATTATGCTTTCTTCTATCTCAAAGTGCACCTTGAACTTGTCATAGTACCGGTAGTCCATGATATTGAGATAATCCTTCACATACTGGACTTCCTCCCTGATCGTTATCATCTCGCTACCCTTGCCCATACAGCCCTGTAGTAATTGTATCAGGGATGTTGTAATACTCGATATGTTTTGTGCCTTCTGTATGTTCGCCAGCCATCTGACCGTATTAAGTGTGTTGGAAAGAAAGTGCGGATTTATCTGCGCCTGCAGTGTCTTTAATTCAGCAGCCCTTTTCAGGTTCTCCTTGTTTTTCACTTCTTCAATCAGATACTTAAGTTCCTTTACCATATTATTAAAATTAGCGGTCATTTCACCAAGCTCATCCCTGGAGCCGTCTGTCAGATGCATGACAAAATTACCCTTCTTGACATTGTTCATCGAAGCGGCCAGGTTTGTTAATGGTTTGGATATGCTTTTTGAAACGAGAAAAGACAGAAGCAGTGCCAACAAGAAGCATACGATTCCAAGAATGGCAATATTGATACCTATTTTCTTGGATTCGGCATCCAGATACGAATACGGGATCGTGCTAACGACATACCAATCTGAATGCGGGATATAGGTATATGCTATCAAACTCCGGCTGCCGGTAATCATGGAATTAAATGAATAAACTCCGACCTCCCTGTTCTTTAGCAGCTCCTCAATAAGCAAAGTATTTTCATACGGATTCGCAACATCTATTCCCGATCCCATCCCAGATATGACCGTACCGCCACTGTCCAATATGAAAATACTTGATCCGCTTCCAATATTAATGTCCTTTATGATGTTTGCTATATATTTTTCATCTATCCTGATAATAATATATCCTTTATTAAAGCTCTGATCCAATGATTTAAAGCTTCTTGCAATCATTATACCGGCTTTTCCGTAGTTATTTGCTCTATAACCCGTACTGTCGGTCACTTCCTCATCATCGCCATCCTCAATAGTCCATAGCGGGACACCATTTTTGGGCTTAATATCTTCAAAGAGTTCTTTGAGGTAGTTCTCCTTGAGTCTGAATTTAAAATAAGTGTCACCGTATGCTATGATCTTGTCACCTTTTTCTGTGTACACAAGGACATCGGAAACGCCGTGAAAAAACGAGAACCTTTTGGCCAGGGTTCCCTGAATCCTGGCCTCGGCATCGTTTTTCTCCCACTCATCCATATAATCGTAATTTGCAAGGGTGTATTGTACAAGATCGGAAAATGCAATATCCACACTGTCATTTTCCAGCTTCATAAGCTCATTGTTTACGTTTTCGCTGACTTGATTGGTAATCTGTATGGAGTATGTGCTTATCTTGTTTTTAATTGCTTCGCTGGATTTATTATAAGCATAGAGGCCGGTAATCATCAACGGAACCAGTGTCAGAACCGCAAAAGATACAGCCAGCCTGTTTTGTATCCTCACCCTTCTCAGAAGGTCCGTCAGGAATGTTATGGCATGTGGTTTTATTGGCCCAAACCTCAGGCTGGCCATCATCTTTTTACGTACAGTACCAGGTTCTATCATCATATTGAACTGACTTCCTTCAAAATTCACCATGTGATTGACAGATAATATGTTTTTATAGGTAAACAGTCCGAAAAACAGTTTGTATATCTATTGTATGATATCATATATACCCATGAATTGGCATAGTTATCTTATAACGGTTTTATTTATGAACCTGTCTACTCTATTGTCAGTACAACGACAGACATAGGTGGCAGCGTAGCATTGAAGCCTTTTTCACTCAGTAAGCAATTTTCAAATTTCTCCGGCTTCAGCTGTTCGGGTTTCTCGAATGTGTTATGCGAATTCATCGCGTGAGACGCAATCACTCTGCCGGAAATCCTGCCTGCCTTGAATCCGTCTATATTACAGTTGATTTCGGCAGCATTGTTCGTGCTTACATTGCAAAGGCTCACGTGAACTGTTCCATTGTGATCCATCGATGCCGATCCGCTTACCTGCGGTACCTTTTCATCCATGTATCCGTATTCATTTGTCCTTATTTCAATCGGCAGGTGTGTAGCATCATGATGCACCTTATACATTTCAAACACATGATAGGTAGGCGTGAGCACCATCTTTGCGCCTTCAGTCAGAATAACCGCCTGGAGCACATTGATAGTCTGAGCTATGTTAGCCATGCGTACACGGTCGCAGTGGTTGTTGAATATATTAAGGCTGATTCCGGCGGATACCGCATCCCTCAGAGTGTTCTGCTGGTACAGGAAACCTGGGTTTGTTCCCGGTTCCACGTCAAACCAGGTTCCCCATTCATCCACGATAAGCGCGACATTCTTCTCAGGATCATACTTATCCATGATGGCTGAATGCTTGATTACAAGCTCCTCCGTAAAATATGCCGCCTTCATTACAGCGAACCATTCGCTTTCATCGAAATCAGTAGCGGAACCTCTTACAGCATTGGGCTTTCTTAAATATATCTTGTTTCCGTCCGGATTCTCAAGCACAGTAATGTGGTCTCTGACTCTAGTATAATAATGTAGTGCCAGTCCATCCATAAAATAACCGGCTTCCCTCATCATCACCTCAGTCCAGTGATAATTGTCTCCCCTGGGCCCGCAGGCTATTTTGTATATGGAATTGTCTCCGAAATCTCTCACATAGAGGGCATAACGTTTGTATTCATCGGCGTAGTATTCCGCACGCATCCTGCCGCCGCAGTTCCAGTTCTCGTTACCTACTCCGAAGTATTTGAGACCCCATGCCTTTTCCCTTCCATTAGCTTTTCTAAGATTAGCCATTGGCGACTCGCCGTCAAAAGTCATATATTCAACCCACTCCTGCATCTCTTGGACCGTACCGCTTCCTACATTTCCGCATATGTAGGGTTCTGTTTCGAGCATGTCGCACAGATCGAAGAATTCGTGAGTACCGAAATGATTGTTTTCCACTACCCCGCCCCAGTGTGTGTTTATAATTTTAGCTCTTTTCTCTTTCGGACCGATTCCGTCCTTCCAGTGGTATTCATCTGCGAAGCATCCTCCCGGCCAACGCAGATTCGGAATTTTAATATCTTTCAGAGCTCTGATGATATCATTTCTGAGTCCGCGTGTATTAGGAACCGGCGAATCCTCTCCGACCCAAAAGCCCTCATATATGCAGCGTCCCAGATGCTCTGCGAAATGACCGTATATATTTCTGTCTATCTTGTATTTGCCATCTTTGGCGTTAATAGTAACTTTTGTATTCATTAGAACATGCCTCCCTTGTACTGACAAGGACTAAGTTCGGTGAAAGCACCGAGCTCAGTCCCTGCTAATGACGGATTATTCTTGATCTCTATTACTTGACAAACCTGTCGTATGCAGCCTGCTTAATCGAAAGCCATTTCTGAAGCCCCGCTTTATCCAATTCCTTCAGGAAAGCATCCCATTCGGCATCAATCGTGCCATTCATGATCCATGTGCTGGCCTTGCTCTCAATCAAATTGAATATGTCGTTCTGAAGCTTGTTCATCTCGCTGGCCTCTTCAGCAGAGTAGAATACCGGCGGGAAGGGATCCTTGTCTTTCAGATCTTCCATAAATGTATTGATGAAGTTAACCTTTTCGTCGGTTGATGGCAGTTTCAGCCTGTTAATATAAGCACTTGGCGGCATTGCCAGAATACCTGCGTTGCAGTTTGAGAAGCGGTCTTCGGCAATACTCTTGCCCTCAGGCGGCTTGCGGACATAAAGTGTACCGTCTCCCTTTTCAAGAACACGTACTCCAATGGGGCCTTCAATGTGCTCAATAGCATTCGTTTCGTCAAAGAAGTAATCGAGCCAGCGAATTGCAACCTCAGGAGTCTTGCAGGCACTGGTTATCTCACCCCAACCGCGGACGGTACCGGGAAGTACTGCCTTGAAGAACACAGGCGTACGTCCGCCGGGACCCTTTAGCAACGGCATGTATTGGAAAGCAGCGTTGTTTGTAGGGTTGGATACGGTGTCATTTTTGTCCCAAAGCTGGGCATAACCGATGATGCCTGGTTCGAGGTTGATTTTTGCAGCAAAGTCGGCATTTTTAAGTGTGAAACCTTCCACATCGATCAAGCCTTCACCGTAGAGCTTGGAGATCCAAGCTATAGCTTCCTTGAACTCGGGCTGCGTAGCCTGACAGATCACCTTTCCGTCCTTGATATCAGCATATGCTTCGGTCGGAGAATTTCCAACAGCAAAACCAAAGGATGAGAATAGGTAGCTTAAGCCATTGTTCTCGGAAATCGGGGAAGAACCGTTAGTTACGGAGAAAGTCATCGGAATCTCATCGGCTATGCCGTTTTTGTTAGGGTCACCTGTTTTAAAGGCTCTCAGAACATTTTCGAATTCTTCAATGGTAGTCGGCATACTGAGATTTAAGTTATCAAGCCACATCTTGTTTATCATACCTACACCGTTAGTTGGCATCCACGGTCCGGAATTGACACGTGCAAGACTGTAAATATTGCCGTCAGGCGCTGTAATGTACTTCTCAATATCAGGCATTTCCTGGTATAGCTTTTTGAAGTTAACAGCGTAGTCGTCAATCAGTTTGTTCAATGGGATAAATACGCCTTCCGGTCCGTACTTGGTAAGATCGGAGGACGGTATTGCAGTCTCGATAATATCCGGCAGATCGCCTGTTGCGAGCATCAGGTTTTTCTTCTCGTTGAATGTGGAACCCATCGCCTGAATCCATTCGATGTGGACATTCATTACTTTCTCATCATTCTGGAGAAGCGGCAGTGAATTTAAGTCGGAGGGCATTTCGGCACGCGTCTGTGTAAGTACGCGCAGTGTCACCTTCTCATCCGGGCAGATCGGGTAGCCTGTGGGGTTAAAGTTTTTAATCGCACCTGTCTCCTGTGTGGTGGAAACGGCAGCCGTGGACGCACTAGACTTGCTGGGTTCTGGCGTCTTTTCCGGTGCGGCCGAATTACAGCCGGTAAACATCATCACGAGGACGACCATAAGTGCCACAGCTTTCATAATTACTTTGATTTTCATCATTATCCTCCCTTTCAGAGTTTATTTATTCAAGCAGGTGAACCTGCATGAAATCAACCTTTTATCGCTCCGACCATTATGCCGGTCACGAAATACTTCTGTACAAACGGATACAGCACGAGTACAGGAATGCTTGCGACAACGATTACACCGTATTTCAGTATCTCAGCCACCTTTTGTCGCTCCAGCAGCGTCTCGATATCATCCATCATCGCAGTCGCCTGGTTTGCCAGCAATATGTCACGCAGGACCAGCTGTAATGGCATACGCTCCGGCTTCGTTAAATAGAGCATTGCATTGAAAAAAGCATTCCAGTGACTTATCGCATAGAAAAGTATCATGACTGAGATGATTGCCGGCGACAGCGGAAGAACTATCTTTCCAAAAAACCTCAGCGTTCCGCAGCCATCTATCGAAGCAGCGTCAAGCAGTTCGTCGGGTATTGTAGATTCGAAGAAGGAACGGGCAATCATCAGGTTCCATACCTGTACGGCATTCGGAATAACCATCGCCCACACGGTATCGATCATATTGAGCCCTCTGACGAGCATGTAGCTCGGAATCATACCACCGCTAAAAAACATGGTAAACGCAATCAGTACCAGTAATATTCTTCGTCCAGCCATTTCCTTACGGGAAAGCGCATAGCCTCCGGTTATTGTACAAACAAGATTGATCGCAGTGCCGAGAATCGTATATAAAAACGTATTGGCATAGCCCCCCCAAATCCTGCCGTAGGAGAAAATCCTCGCATAACCGTCGAGATTGAATTCCCTCGGGAAAATAGTCACCTTGCCCACAGAGATGAGCATCGGGTTGCTCACCGAGGCAATAAGTATAAAGTACAGTGGATATGCGCAGGCAATCAGTACTAGAAACATAACCGTATAGACAAAACCGTCGAATATAATGTCGGATGTCGATCGTCTGATATGCCTTGCTTTCTTGATTGTTCCTTTCATACATTACCTCCTTACCACAGGCTCGTGTCAGTGAGTTTGCGTGATATTTTATTTACAAGGACTACCAAAGCGAAGTTAATTATTGCATTAAACAGGCC
>JAEZLF010000105.1 GCA_023435925.1 Bacillota bacterium | reverse complement strand
CTCCTGCACGTTCTGTGCAAAAGCATCTCTGTTCTGGTTGATTTCTTCCACTGTAAGATTGCCAACGATTGAACGCAGATGCCCTTCCATTGTCTGGGTAGCAATACGTCGGATCTCATCCTCTTTAAGGCTCAGGAACTGCTCAGCAGCAGTAGCAATGGCCTCATGATGAGAATCAATTTTCACCTGGGCAATACCGTCAACGGTAACCTGTACTCCCTGAGAGGTATAAGCGCTGGAATTCACATCCAAAGGCATGATTCTCAAAGAGATGGTTTTGGAAATTTCCAGTACCGGCCACACAAAGGTGGCGCCGCCTCTGACGATTCTGAATCCTACAACCTGCCCGTTAGAAAGCTTTTTCCTTCTTCCTGATACAATCAGCGCTTCATCCGGCCCAACCTTTACATACCGGCCTACAAATACTGAAATCAGTATGAAGATGACAGCAACTAAAATAATAGCTGCTATGACTGCTATACCATATCCCATTACAAAATCCCCCTTGACTTATTTATTTCCAGCATTTCTGCGTGGTTTTTCATTTTTTCCTTCATTTCTCCCTTCATTTTCACCTTCTGCTTTTCCCGCTTTCTGTTCTTCATCGAACAGCTCCACGTCATCGATTGTCAGTTTCCGCTGAACAACGGCAACATTTCCCGCTATTTCCCTGATGACAACCGTGGCGCCTCTTCCAATGCTTTCTCTTTCTGCTGTTCTGGCAGAAAGGTTATATCGGGTTCCATTGGCTACGCAGACTATTTCGCCTATACCCTTTTCCGGTATGGGTGTAAGCACCTCGGCATCCATATCCGTCAGATCATGAAGAGAAAATACGGAGTTGGACTGGGAACCATACATAAACCTGACGATTCCAAAGAATATCGCAGCTCCGATTACCCCTGCAAAAGCAAGTGCAACAATGGTACTAAGCAATCCGTTCATGCCGAAGCCCTTCATTGCGGCTAGCCCTACTGCGCCAAAAGCCGTTATGGCACTTGCGATGACCACGGGATTGAATAGCGAGGGTCCGTCTGCTGAATCAACGCCGTGATCCACATCGATGTCAACACCGCCGCCATGGTCAAGACTATGATCCAAATCGTGCCCGCCCAGCACCAGCGATATGACAGAGTAAAATACACCGAATGCAAGACATCCGATAAATACGTAAAGCAGAAAATCACCCCCCTCTCATTTTACCATACCTGCTCTAACAATATAACCGCATTCGGAATATTGAAATCATTATTTCGAGGTGCATCTGTTCTATATACGGTTCAACTTCCGGAATAGTCTTACTGTTGAATAGCATAAAAATAGATTTTTCAGACATGGGATTTAGATTTCTTTACCTTAAAAGTTTCATTAATTCATTTGAATTTTTCAAGCCCAGCTTTCTCAATATGCTTGTCTTTTGATTTGAAATTGTTTTGCTGGCAGATTTAATGCCTATGTCTTTACCTATCATTAATTCAAGGATACTTTTTTCTGCTACAGACAAGTCCTCTAAAATCAACTTTCTGATAAGGATCTGATGTGGAGTAGTCCCGTTTGCAACATGACGAATCGTATCACATAAAATTGAAAACTGGCTTTTAAAGAGGTAATCTGATGCAAAAGCCTTCTTAACAGCATGCTCGACAATTTCTACAGACTCCAATGATGTGAGAATAATTATTTTTGCATCGGTTTTTATTCTTATATCCTTAGAAGCCTCCACTCCATCAAAGTCAGATACGGATAAATTCAAGTCCATAATCACTATTTGAGGTAAAAGCTCACAGGATAATCTTACTGCATCCTCCGGGTTTCCTGCTATACCTACGCACTCCATGTCCGTTTCTTTTACGATATGCTGCTTGATCAGAAAGGCATAGTCTTCATCATCCTCAACAATCAATACTTTTATTTTGTTATCCATTCACTGCAAGCTCCTTACTTTTTAGTCGTTTCAAAGGAAAACACAAGATAACTCTTGTACCGGTATCTTTATTACTCAATACTTCTATTGAACCATGGTGAACTTGCATCACACTTTTGCAATAGGACAAGCCAACGCCAAAATTAACATTGTTTTTCTTTGTTGTATAGAATGGTTTGAAAATCTGTTTCATCTGCTCATCCGAAATACCGATCCCATTATCGGCTATTTCAATACAGAAATTCTTTTTACTATAATATGAGGTAATTTTAATACTCCCATTTTTATCTACAGCCTCAAAAGCATTCATAATAATATTATGTATCACCTCAACCATACTTTGTGCATCACAAATAATGAATGCCTCATCCTTATTATCTACTGTTATTGAAATATTCTTGCTTTGCAGCAAACTACAAGCTTCAAGCGCTTCGTATATAAGACTTGTAGAGCTGCGCAAATCATCTCCGGCCATTTTGGGTGAAAGACACCTGTTTGTTTTTTCAGTAAAGTTTATAAGCTGTTTTGTAGACCTTTCAATAATATCAAGCTCTTCCGGCTGGTTGTCTTCCAACTTTTTCTTGATGTTGTCAACGGACCAGTTTATTTTCGTTACGTGATTTTTCAGCATGTGATTGATATACTGAGTACTTGTATTTACAGACTGCATTTCAGAATTCCAGTCATATCTGGAAAAGGAGATTTTAATCCCCATAAACCCTTCTTTATATGCGATATAAATATAGAATATCAAAACAGCAGCAACAAGATAGACATTGTCCTTCCATATTTTTTTCAGGCTGTTGAATTGCAATGTATGAATGATAAAAATACTTATCATGCAATAATAGTATGGTAATAAAAGAACCTCTAAAATGATCCTCTTTCTTCTTTTTATCTCATATTCGGCTTCATTTTTAACATTTCTGATCATGAAAACAGAACCAATGATTGCGTATCCAACGTTATATGCAGACATACAATACCAAAAATCTATTCTGTTTAATTGGTAAAATTTAAAATCTGCCGGCGAGTAAATAACTAAATATATTGATATAATAAGAACCGTAAACAGCTGAACAATAACGAACACCTTCTTATTATTCTTATCAAGGTCAGTAAATTTCATCATTAGAGTGATAAAGCAAAGCGGTGAGAAAAGATATAAAAATGCTGTTGCATAACTATTGGCTGTTACATATGCAGCCATTTCAGCCTGGGGATATCTGGCAACCAGTAAAGGTGCAACCTCATCGATAAAAAACTCTTTTAAAGTACCCAGTGAAGCTAGTAGATAGCAATAGGCAAACCATCTGTTTATTTTATTATGCCGATCCGAAAAGAAAATAGATGCCGCAATTACCCATAATGCTGTCGTAAAAATCATGTCTGTTATTACCTTCTTAACTTTTCTCCTGAAATAATTTTATCAGTTCTTTTTACATAATTCAACAAAATAAAATACAATATATTCCTATTCATTTAAGAAAACGTAACTGCTCGGCGCTAAAAAACATAAAGTCCGCAGGCGCCTGATATCAAGCTCCTGCGGCTTTGTGTTTGCTTACGGGATTCTAGAGCGTCCCTAGCACCTCTACCATTTCAATAATAACCTTTGCCGCTTGACCCCTTGTCAGTGAATCCGTCGGATAGAACTTACCGTCGGGCTCGCCTAAAAGGATGCCTTTTTCGGCGGCCTTGGCTACATATGCTCTCGCAGAAGCAGTTATATCCAGCTGATCCTTGAAGGAGGAAGCATCTCCGGAAGGCTTAAGGCCCATTGCCTTTATCAGCATGACAGCCATCTCTTCACGGGTTATAGCCTGGTTCGGTTTGAAGGTTCCATCTTCATACGGGCTGATGATTCCCTTTGCGTAAGCCGCCTTGATGTATCCCGCAGCATAGGAAGGAATGGAAGAAGCATCCTTGAATGCTGACAGGGATTGGTTCGGTGCGCTTATCTTCAACATTCTGCCCAGCATTGTCACAAATTCCGCTCTCGTTAGCGTAGCATCCGGTTTGTAAACTCTGGTGCCTTTTTCGATGATACCTGTTGTGATACCCATCATGGAGATTCTGTCTACATAGGTCGAGTACCACTGCTTTTGCACATCCGCAAATTTAAGGGTGCTCTTGACTTCCATGACTGCATATCTCGTAAAGTGCTGCAGATCTGCTTCAACAAATCCTTCCGCCGCGTTAACTCTGGTATTGGCTGAGGCAACGGGCACCCATGCATTGGTGCGTACGTTCCAGTAGAATACCCTGAGATTCTGAGCATTTGTAACAGCCTGCCTGTCATAGTGGAACGTCGCTATAACCGGCTTGAGCAGTTTATCCGCTGTTGTGCCGAAGTCCACGACTTTGGATACCAGCTTGATCGTGCCCGCTTTGATTTGTTCTTCCTGTGCAAGAGGCGATTTCGGATCAATCTCGAATACCACCAGTCTGAAGGTATGACCAGAGCCGCTGACAGCACCTGCCGGTATTTTCAACCCGAATGCTCCGCCGGAGGTGGAAACCGTTCCGCCGGATGTGCCAATGGCCTTACTCTCTGCTGAATCTACAGCCGTTCCCGGGTTTGGCTCGTCAACTGGCTTCAGCTCCCCGCTGTTCTTTCTTCCAAGTGGGGCAAGTATTGCGCCGCCTGTTGTCGCAGGTGCAGGCGCTGCTCCGCCGACAGCTCCCCCGCCAACCGGCGTCGAACCGCCGCCAGGGCCATCGGTGCCCGGATCGATTACCGGAGCCGGTGTATTTCTCCTTATAGTGATGTCCCTGGTAGCTTCATTTCCAGCCGCATCTACCGCTTTAACGGTAAATGTGTTGTCTCCGATTTCAAGTGCTACTCCGCTAAAGGTGAACGTACCTGCGGGAAGATCCTGATTCTTCAATATATTGTCAAGGTATAGATCTACCGTTTCATCAACAGTACCGATGATGTTTATGGTGCTTGATTCCGTCACTGTAGATGTCGTTGAAGTTATGACCGGAGCCTTCTTGTCGATCGTAACCGAATATGTTGAGCTTGCGCTTCTGACCTGTCCATCGACAATTTTGGTAGCAGTCGCTTTTACGACATAGGTATGTGCCATATTCGCAGCCGCATCAAGATCAACCGTCGCGCTTAAAGTTGAAACAGTAACGTTCTGAGCCGGTTGGCCGTCCGTCGACCTGGTAACCTTTAGTTCGTCGGCATTGCTTGCTGTAATGACAATTGTCTTATCGGTGTTAAAGATGCCGTTTGTCGTACCTGACGCCGAAATAGTCGGTACGCTTGTGTCAATCGTAAAGGTTATGGATTGCGATGCGCTGTTGCCAAACGTATCGGCAGCATCCACTGTTAACGTATGCCTGCCTTCCGTGCTGTAAGTTGCCGGTGTATAAGGGGTGCCATCCATTTTGATGGTGGTCTGGGAGAGGTGCGGGTCCGTTACATCGACAGTGATCGTTTTCGGTCCTCCATATACATCGCCATCGCTTATTCCTGTTATGGAAATTTCAGGAGCTATTGAATCCATATCGATTGTAATTACAGGTGCTATTGTAGTATTGCCGAACGCATCGGTAGCCGTAACCTCGATAGTATTCGCGCCCTGTCCCAGAGCATATGCAATAACATTGCTTCCATTAAAATATCCTTTGGAGCTGCCGTTCATCTTTATTTCAGAATTTTCGTCAACCGTTATATTGATATCTGCGGTATTTCTCTTTGTCTGCGTAACGGAAGCAGTCACCGAAAGCGTCGGCGCTGTAGTATCGACACGATAAATCCTGGTCACGCTTGAAGTATTTCCTATCGTATCGGAAGCTTTCAGGACGACCTCATGCGTACCGTCGGTCAATGTCAGAGGTATGTTGAATGCCGCTCCCGTCGTTCCGCTTAATGTAATGGCAGTTCCATCGATCGTCACTTCCGTAACTCTGGCGGTCGAATCGTCGAGAGTTCCTGCTATTGCTTTTTTACCTGTGAGGGCATCAGCCTTGTTAATATCAAAGTCTGCTGTGGTTACCGCAATGACCGGAGGAGTATTATCCTGAACAATCTGGTAGGTTGAGAAGCTCTTCGTCTTGAATATCAGATAACCGGTATCGCTCAGGTAATATGCGTGGCCGGATTCAAAGGTTTCCATGGTACTCTCTTCAAAAGCGCCGCTTGTTGTTTCTTCAGCGGAAATGGGAGCTTCGATTGTGCCTCCGCTTGTTATATGCATCAACATGACGCCTGTCAAGCCTGTTCCTATGAAATTCCTTATAATAAGTTCGCTGGCCGGTTCAATTTTTACGCCGTCCTGTGTAAATTCAAATGAAATCGGTGCACAAAGCGGTTTATACTCTTCAGCCCCCTGCACGTTCACCGTCCTGACCAGCATCTGGACGCTTGTGGTACCTTCGAAGGCATCTCCCGGTATGTCCATAGTGGCATTGTCATTGACAGGTACATTCAGCTGTTCTTCATTTGGCGGTATATATGTGCTGGTAAATGAACCGGCACCTGCATTTCCTGCCCTGTCCGCCACAAGCACATTCAAGGTGTTGCTTCCTTCCATCTGGCCGGGCACAGTCACCGTATACCTTTCACCGCCTGAAATTGCACCGTTATCGATGATTTGATCTGCCGCAATATCCGCACCGTTAAACTTTACTTTAATTGCCGCTGGGGAAACCGACTCATCCATTACTTCGACATGATATGTTACATCGTCTCTTTCTGCCTTTTCTACTTTAACCACAGGCGCTGTGCTGTCCAGTTTTGTAGTTACTGTGGTTGCAGCTGCGCTTTCATTGCCTGCGGTGTCCTTTGAAATCAGTTCAAAGCTGTTATTGCCTTCCGTCAGCCTTATCCCATCCAGCGAGAACGTTCCTGAGGAGGTGATTACCGCCTGCGCTATTACTTCTGCGGCCTTTTTCAGTAGGACTCTGGAGCCCGTCTTTCCACCCTCTCCTGGAACCGAACCTGTAATGGTTATCAACTGCTTGTTGTCCAGCGTATTCAGAGCCGGCGAAACGATTACATTGGACGGCCTTACACTGTCATATTCAAATACGAATGCTTTTTCATCGGATTTGTTACCGGCAACATCGATAGCAAAATATACAAGAGTGTTTGTACCCTGTACCGGTGTGAGTGCTTTGGTCCCTACTGCATTCGCAGAAGCTCCATTGAAATAATAGTATATGATATCTGTCGCCGACGCATTGAGAGTCAGGTTCATCGTCGTGCTCCTGAATATGCCGTTATTTCCATCGGGTCCTGCAGGTGCCGTTGCCAGACTTACCACAGGCTTGGTATTGAATATGCTGACATTCGGACCGGCTGCTGAGGAAGTGTTGCCGGCAATATCTGCAGCATTGACAGAGATACTCTGATTTGCGTAGTTGCCGCTCTCAACCTTGAATTCTCCTTCGTAAACCGACCCGGAGGTATTCTTCATCGGAATCTTCAAAGCCACCGTACCTACACTGAAGGTCACCCCTCCGACACCATGCAGATCGCTGACATTCGCTGTGACTTTGATGGTATCCCCTGCCTTTGCGTAGATCGCACCTGTTGCGTTTGAACCGTTTTTAGCTATTCCCGTTATGCTTAACGCAGGTTTTGTCTTATCAATTGTGAAATGTACGGTCTTTAAATAGGTATTTGATCCGCTGATATATTTGACAACCAGCGTATGGCTGCCTTCTGCGCCATACATTCCCCCTGCAAAGTTCACACCGTCTATGGTGGCTGTCGCGCCGGTTACAGCTGTGTCGCCTTCATATACGGAGAAGCTGATGTCCTTGCTGTAATTAACCGTCTGGCCCTCTGCAATTCCATCGACGACAATGTTTACAGGCAGCCTGTCGATTGTGAAACTAAGCTTCTGCTCGGTTGTGTTGCCCGCCGTATCCGTAGAAGTAAATACAAGCTTGTAAGTTTCAATTTCTCCGGCAGTTCCGGTGAATGTGTATTTGTCATCGGTCAATGCCAGTGAGCTTCCATTGCATTTGACAGATAGTGTTCCGTCAACCGAGACAGCTGATACCATAACATTCTGGTCCTTATAGGTGTAACCGTCCAGGGCACCTGCTATTGTAATTACCGGCTTGGTTCTGTCTATTGTAAAGGAAGCCGAGGCCGTATTGGATGCACGGTCAAAGCCATCCACCGTCGAAGCAGTCAGAACATAGCTTCCGTCGATTGACAGTGTATCTCCCGGTTTGTAAGCCACAGGGCTGGAATTCCTTGTAAGTGTGATCGTTGCATTACTTGTGAGAAGCTGCTGTGACGCAACCGTATCGGTTAAGGTGATCGCCGGAGTAACGCTTGTGTTGAAATTGTTTCCGTTGCTGTTTGTAACATTACTGATCGAGACGGCCGGTGCAGACTTGTCCAATGTGAATTCTACGATTTTGGAGCTGGTAATATCCGAGTAGCTTGGATTCAAAGCCTTGATTTCGAGCCTGTATACGCCTTCCTCGGTTATTGCCGGAACATTGGCACTTGTAAAGGATACAATACTGCCGTTTGGTTTCTTAAGAGCTGCCGTGTAAGTATAATTTGCTGCATTGCTCCCACCTGCAAGGCTTATATTCAACGTCGGATCGCTTCCCAGGATCTCTCCGTTCGCGATATTGACACTGATTACCGGTGCACTTGTATCCCATTTGATTTCAAAGGCTTTCGAAGCGGTTGCGATGTTGCCCGCTGCATCCTTTGCTGAAGCTGTAAGCACATAGTAGCCGGCGCCCTTTATTAAGCTGCCGTCATAAACCTGCCCATTTAACGTTACCACCCTCATGGAAGCAACGTCACCACTGAATGTAATGGCCGGTATGATCCCATCATGGTTGTTTTCAACAACATCCGGCACATTTAGAATTTCAATTTCCGGACGGATCTTGTCGATCTCAAAGCTCAGGCTGGTTCCGCTCTTTCTGCCCGATGCAGCTATTGTCACACTGTAAACTCCGGTGCTGTCAAATGTTATTGTGTTGGTTCCGCTTTCGGTAGTTACAACCGCAGCTTCCGTATTTTTCACAGAAGTGATGGTTATGACGTCGTCCGTAGAGTTGACAGTGAGTACAACATTACGATTGACAAGTGCATTGTTTGCAATACCTGAAGCAGAGAATGCCCTGATACTGCTGTTGGTTACTGAAGCAGTAAAGGACGGCAGTACAACTCCGTCATACGTTTTTATTCCTGCAGTATCCGAATAAGCCACCTGTATGTCTTTGTAATCCTTATATATGAAGTAATCCTTAAGCTGAAGCGTCAGTGATGTTTTACCGGTGCTCAGCGCCGCTCCGGAGATTTCGTAAGCTTCACTTCCTACCGTAACCGTGAAGCCCGCTGCTGTCGTATTCCTGGCGAGAGGCTTGCTGAAATCCAGCCTGATGGCTGTACCGGTGGCCACGACGACAGCATTGATACATGCAGGATCAGCTTTGTTCAGGAGGTGCAGGTCGATTCCCTCTATAGAACCTGTCGCAGCAGCATCCAGAAGCGCCGCCTCATCATAATTCAGCGTTGTTTCAGTGGAAGTCTTGTAATAGCCCCTTCGTTCGAAATCGGGACTGTAAACCCCATACATCACCCTGATGTCGGACCTGTCAGGAACATGGATCGAATAAGCAGCGCTGGTTGCTCCCGCCGCAATATCCACTTTGGATAAAATCTGGACTTCCTTTCTGTAATCTCCGTCACTGCTCCCTACGATTCCCGCGATTGTTATATCAATACCGCCGGCCGGAGCGGTAACACCCTGCGGAAGAGTAACCATACCTGATATTGGATGTCCCTTCTCAAGTATAATGTTGATACCGCTGGCATCTCCGCTGCTGACATCTACTTTGGCCGCGTCATTTAGCAGGAAGGCACTGCCTGATGTGGTATAGAACATGGTATCCACACAGCCGATCTTACCGCCGTCCAGCACCTGCACAACATACCCGGTATTGCTTTCGGGCACGGCTATCTTGAATGCCGCGGACGTGGCGTTTCCATCGAAGTGGATGCTGGCGCCGGTCCAAAAATCATCGTCCGGGTCGCTTATCACCTTTTCGTCTCCGAGGTCAATCCACAAATCGGCACCGCCGTCCGGAGCGGTTACTCCGGAAGGCAGGGCTATCGTTCCCGAAATGTACTTCGCACTGACCATTTCAAAGACAAGATTGGTTTTATCACCTGCAGTCATATCCAGAAGCTCAGCGTTTGCCGGATCCAGTGTAGTTCCGCCTGTAGTGTAGTAACCTTCTCCCATAAATCCATAGGAAGGATCAATATTATACTGCAGCCTGAACCCGGACATTGCGGGTACTATCATCTCGAATGCGCCACTGGTTGTATTGGCTGCGATTACTTCTCCCCAGCCTGTACTGATATCATCGGTATAATCATTGTTATTGTTGTCTCGGATCGCCCAAACAATAAACTCTATGCCGCCTGCAGGTGCAACCTTTCCCTCCGGCAGAACCAGGGTTCCTCTGATCATTCTTCCCTTAACCAGATTAAAGTTCATTCCCGTCCTGTTTGCACCGCTCATGCCAAATTTATACGCACCCGCAATATTGTGGGAAATACCTGTACTCCCGTAGAATACTCCTTCGGTACACCCGACCTTTGAGCCGCCATAGAGTCTCAGCCAATAGGTCTCAGCAGCATCCGGTACGGATATCGTATATTCGGCTGATGTCTGACCCTCTGAGAAATGGATATTGTCGCCCGCTGAAAAATCGTCTCCGTTATCCTCAGTCCCCTGGTCTGCAACGGCGCCGATCCACATATCCATACCTTCTGAAGGCACCGCCGTACCGGAAGGTAAAGTAACCGTACCTGTGATGGTCAAGGCTTTCAGCAATGCGATGTTCATACCGGGCTTGTTCGTTACGGCATCAATCAGGGTTGCATCCTGTGGCTTGTATGCTGATACAAGTCCCGATTTGTAATATCCGGTTCTCAACAGGTTGTTCATGGAAGTATCAAGGTCATACCTGAAAATATAGCCGGATGCCGCAGGGACAACCACCTTATACTCAGCGCTGTACTGTCCGGGTTCGATAAAGACCTGGTTTTCAAAGGTAAGATCATCATAAGGATCCGCCGTGCCAAAATCTTTCTCTATATAAATATTTGCCCTTACACCGTCTTTGTTGGCAGTGATTCCGGATGGCAGTGAAATGGTTCCTGAAATTGCATTTCCTTTGACAAGTGTAATGTCCATACCGGATTTGTCCGCGCCTTCTACGCTGAAAACTGTCGCATCCTTTACAGTCAGCACTGTCCCCGATGTGTTGTAGTAAACGCCTCCGTCTATATAACCGGTATTGGTGGACCAAAGCTGCAGCCTGTATCGCGTATTGTCGACGGGCACCAGTATGGTGTAATCTACGCCTTCGCTGCCCTCATCGATGACAAGCTGCGTTCCGTATCCCGAATCGTCATCATTGTTATCCGGCGTATCATTGTCATTCCAGGCAGCGATCCATACCTTTATCGCACCGTCTGAAACAGTTTCTCCATCCGGCAAAGACACACGACCGGATATTTTTCTTGCCGCTTTTAGCTGCAGATCCTGTACGGATGGAACAGCTGCCCCGCTGCCGTCGATTTCGATGTATGCCTTTTCGGAAGGACGCATCATTTCGCCTTTCGGCGGTTTTGCAAATATGATGTAGCGGCCCGGCTCGATCCCATAGATGGCATATTTTCCGCTGTCATCGGTATTGAAGTCTGCCACATAGTCCTCATTCTCATTATCGATACAGACTACAACATTTGCGCCGGGTATCGGATTACCGGATGGGTCCTTTACCACACCTGTGACCTGGGTATTCTGAGCCACATCGAAGCTGGAGTAAGCGATATATTTCCTTACGCCGGCTCCATCAACCTTATATATATTGACATGGATCCTGTCTTCATTATGCAGTGTCGGCAAGGTTATTCCAATCGTCGTCGCAGTAACCGTATCCGGCACTGTCACAAGGTTGCCCGAACCATCCTGGTGATTGATTTCAACCAACAGCGTATCTGACAATGACCACGGCGCAGACCCGCCATTTCGGAGAGTGAATGTCACAACGGTGGAGGCCGTGTTTGCTATCACATAGGAAGGATTTGCCGTCAGCTTGTTGACAACGTTGAATTGTCCGTCCTCCGGCAAGGTTACCGGATTTCCGTCATAAGTCATGTTGAGCGTATAAGTTCCCGGGATCAATGTTGTATCACCAAAGTCATAGACGAGCCTTCCCCACATAAACTGCACATTTGTGCTTTGAGCAACAAGATTATTTTCCGAATTGAAGACCTTTACCTTTGTCGGCTTGTCAAGGTATGTTAACAGCTTGCTGCCATCCAGTGTTATACCATTGTCATCTTCATTCATATCATATATGTCGGTGATCTCAGGATATCCAACCGTCAGCTGGCTTCTGGCAATAAGAACGCCGGTAGCTGAGTCACCCTTGTAGAGCTCCATCTGATAACTTCCTTCCGGCAGGTTTCCTGCAGGCAAAGCCGTACTGACGGATTTATCCGGCGCTATTTCGCATGGCAGGTTGATCTGTGATTTATCAGGCTTCGTCATCCTGATAACCAGTGTATCTTCCTGATCCCACGGATACTCCGACATGTCCATATCCAGGCCGACATCCAGCGTCCTGCTACCGGTTGCCTCCGGTCTGATGTCAAAGGGGTTGATATTGAGATGGTAGCAGGACATGAACCCGTCGAAGACACCAGCGGCCGCCTCATTCTCGACCACAATACCATTGTATGTCAGCTTGAGCTTGTATTTATCAGGCATCAACCTTGTGTTGCCAAGGAATATCGAAATATCTCCTTCATTCTTCCACTGATCATAATTACCGTCCTTCCAGAAGTTCTGTTCACCCTCGATAACAATTGGAGGATTCAACGGGCTACCGGATGCATTCAGTATTTCAGCCTTCATCTTTCTGAAATCGATGCCGCTATATGATTCGTTGGACTCTATATTTGCAAGACGGATTTGAACCTTTTCAGACCAGGGATCGGTATCATTAATCCACTTTATCCTCGGTGCCGTATCACAAAGGAACAAATCTTTTGTTGTCGGTTCGCCTGCTTCACTAATTTGAACCTCTACTGTTTTGGAGGCGGACAGCTCGGGATATTTCCACCTGTCATGAAGAGCTGCCCTGATCCAGTATCTTCCGCTTGGAAGCCCGCCAATACTGAACTTTCCATTCTCATCCAGCGTTGCGGTTGTGAGGTACTGCTGCGAATTCCAAGAACCGTCGAATACATCGACATACCCTTCATTGAAGATAGCCGTCTTTGCTGAGGAGGTATACACCGTACCGGTCAGCTCTATATTTGCCAGCTTCAGGTCTATTGTGGCAGGAGATGCATTGCCGTTCTTGTCGACGGTAAATACCTGTTCGAAGGATTTTCCCGCATTCGGGAATCCGGGCTCAAGGGAGATACCGTATTTACCTTCCCTCAGGCCACCAATACTATATTGGCCGTCCTCGCGCTTGTCGTCGTAATAAGCATTGCCGTCGGAATCCGGATCCAGGTTACGGAGCCTGAGCGAATAACGGTCGCCTCTCAGAGGGTTGGAGCCGATGTCCAGCGCCGAGCCTGTCAGCTGCGGCAGCTTGAGGTCAAGATATCTGATTATTGGTGTAGATCCCTCTGTCATAGCTCCAAGAGCAATCTCCTGGTTGTCGGAAACCAGATAATCAGAAGTATCGGAAGCCCTTGCCTTGATATTGTAGCTTCCAGGCACGAGTCCGCCTATTTTGTAATCTCCGTTCAAATCAACCGGCACTTCATAATGAGCATTATCCCCACTATTCAAGTCAAGATAGACCATTCCACCCCTGGCCGGTGATGAACCTTCATTTACATGACCTTTGATCTGTGTCTCATTCAGCTCGATCACGATGTTATGCGTCTGTACGTCATTGAACTGGAATGTGCCTTCCGAAAATTGAATGGTAATTCTGCCCTGTGAATCAGGTGAGGTAGCGGGCGGGTTAGCTGTGAATGTATAGTCGCCGTCACCCCTTTCCATTTCGTCGGCACGGAAATAGAATTTTCCGTTCTGACCCACGGGTATCATTCTGCCCCAATCGTCGTTTTCCTTGTTGATATGTATAGATCCTCCACCGGAGGGCTGACCGTCGGTGCCAATGACCGTTCCTTTTAGCACGGCAGCAGTATCATCAACAATGAATTGCGCATAACCCAAGGGCATGCCGGTATCGTCGAACAGATCAATTGTATAAATGCCCTCCCATAGGGTATCCTGCTCGAATATGTTTTCCGTCGTTGTAAATACGAGACTGTTTTCATTTACTACAAGTCCGTTTGTTTTCGTTACATGACCTATAAATCTGCGATCGGGGTTGCTGACGGATCCCTGGATGTCCTGTCCTGCAGACCACTGATATCCTGCAATACCGCTCTCATTTATAGTAATGGTCTCGCCGGGAGCCTGACCCGTTATAACCGTGTCGTCACCGTCCAGCCTCGGGACGACCCTGAATACGCCGCTATTGGGTAAAACAGCCTCACGCATCGTCCCCTCTATCCTAGAGTATAGCTTAACCGTATAATTCTCACCGGTGGATAGGTTCACAGGCAGATGGAATAACATGTTACCCCATGAATTATACCAGTCGCCGCTTCTGGTAATCAGTGATCCGTCCTGATAAATCTCAATGCAGGGACTGTTCATGAAGTAATCCAGATAGCTGCCTGCAATAATGAGTTCTGATATGCCCTCTCTTACCTTGACTTTTTCAATGTGGCTAACTCCCACAGAGAATGAGCATACAGCCAGCAGTTGTTCTTCCAGCGTTCCGTAGTTTCTCAGAACATCGACAAACTGTCTTCCTTCAAGTATTTTTTCGTCAGGAAGAGACGGCAGATGAAAAGATAATGTGTTATCTTCGTTAATGATCGCAGATGTAGTCGTGACTACACTGTTATCCTGCTCCGAGGTAATTCTGACCGTTAGCTGGTCGTCTTCACTCCATGGATATTCCCTGGGATCGCTGCCAACATCAAGCCACATTGCCTTGCCGTTATATTGCTCCGGAACAACGACTGCGGGATCCGTATAAGCGCCGGATATAACTGAGAATTCGCAGTTTTCTTCGACAGGGAGCTCCTGTTCATCATAATACAGCTTCAGAGTGTATTTGCCGAAAGCCAGGGATTTGTCATCGAACTGATCCATTCTTACGACGCATTCATCGGACTGTCCATCCCGGTGCTCCTCATAACAATGGCTTATATTCAAAAGTACAGTGCTTCCGCTTTTTATTTCTGCACGGACTTTACTCCAATCCCAATCGTTCGTTCTGCTTGCATTGGTGATCCTTGCTGTAAATGATCCGTCCCATTTTACCAGGTTGTCAACGAATTTCAACCGGGCTGCCTTTTGCCGCAGAACAAGTATACGTCCGTTTTCATCCGGGCTTGTACATTTTCCATCCAATATTTCCACGCGCACCTTATCGGATGAGTCATATTCATTATACTCCGGATTGTTCCTGTCGGGATTGGCCGATATGTAATATTCGCCGTCATCCAACCCGCCTATCTTGTATGTACCGTCATCGGATCTGATATTTGCATTCGTTAGATAATTTTCATTGGAATCAAAGATATCAACATTACCTGAGGTAACAAGCGTCGTTCCATCCGGTGCAACTACACTGCCGGCAAACTGCGGCCTTGTCAGCTCAAGAGGAACGATAGCGGTCTCTGTCGTTCCCGAGGTAACAATAAACTCCGATTCGAAGGATTGTGTAAAACTACTGTCTCCATTCGGAGCAATACGGATACCATATCTTCCGGGCGTTAAGTTTCCGGCAACATAATAGCCGTCATTGGAACGCCATTCAGCGTTCCAGTTGTCGCCGTTGATAGGCCTTACGTGCACGTAATACTGATCGCCCCTCAATGCGTTACCATCCGCATCTTTCACCTCACCGGTTATCTGTGGTGCGTTTAGGGTCAAAACGGTATTTGCCACGCCCGCCGTTACCGTTACCTGCTGCATATCGGAGGACATCATCCACAATCCGTCGGAAGGATACGCCTTGAGCCAGTAGGAACCTGTATCCAAACCGCCGATTCTGAAGGTGCCATTGGAAAATACGTTTGCGCTTGTCAACCATCTGCGTTCAGAGGAATTGTCAAAGACATCCACATTGCCGACATTTACCGGCAAACCGCTGTAGATATTCAAAACGGTACCGGCAATCTGAGTATTTTCAAGCTGCACAGTTATATCATTGGGGCCGGACAGCTCTTCGTTCACGATTACAAAAGTGAACGGCCTCGAGGATGCATAGATGGTGTCTTCTGTCGGAATTGCCGTCAGTGTATATTTACCATTTATATCAGAATGTTCATGGGGAATCTCGTTTTTCGATATGTAGAATCGACCGTCGATCCCGACATTCACCATCCGGCTGCTATCATCCCAATCCTCCTGTTTCCGGATAAGGATCCTGCCGCCGGGCACGATACCGGTTCCGGAAGGCTCCTTAACAATACCGGAAATAAAGGCGTCTCCAATCGTAAATTCCGCAAAACCAAGGTGCTCACCGTCTCTGTCTATTTCCATGCGGCCAGAGGTTGCATAATCCGGGAAGGATTTACTTCCATCTCTTCCGCTAAGCGGCGAAACTACAAGATTACCATCTCCATCAAAGGAAAGTCCGCCATTATGTGAATCAACATCCCAACCAAACCAATCCCCGTGAACATTAATATTAAATTTTGTAATGTCATCCGATGCACTCCATTTGAACGCATCCAGTGAACTACTGTATATAGTCACATTATTCCCGTTTATCGTATGCGGAGTGCTTAAAAGAAGCGGAGCCACCTTGAGGCTGAGACCGCCGGGTGTGGAGATTTCAGTTCTCCCATTTATCGTATCAAAAACTTTCACCGAATAGGTGTCACCGGGGACGTCAAATCCAACCGGGAATTCAAATTCAAGATTATTGTCTCTATACTGATTGTTCTGGCTTTCCGCCAGCCTCATTCCATCTTTCCATACTTCTGCCACTATTTTGGGATTTTCATACGCGATCAGGCAATCGCCGTGTATGCTGATCCAGTTATCTCCCTGATTGATCGTATATGCACCGTCGATCCGGGCCGTGCCGATCTGGAAGTTACCTCTTGCCTTCAGCTGCGTTCCGCTGTAAACCTCGGCATATCGCCATCCCGTCTGGGCTCCGGGTTGTGCAGGTATGTTTATCGCCAGTGTCTTATCACTGTCGGATATGGCAGTCACCGTTGATTCAAGCAAATGGTCCTGGCTTTCGGATATGATATTTACAGTCAGACTTTCATTCGCATCCCATGGATAATCGTTATTATTTGCTGTGAAAGTTGTGGCAATCCCTGTCGTTGTATAGTCTTCAAGTGAATAGACTGGTTGCACGGGCCTGATATATTGTATTACCGTCAGATACTGACCGCTGCCTGCCACTGGATCCAGTTCCGAGCCGTTATATACTTGAACAGGGTGATTTCCGAAATCCAGGTCTAAACCATTGTCTCCATCAACTCTGAAATGAATGGTTGCCGAATTGTCGTTCCAGTTGTCTACATTTTTAAAATAATAGGTCCGACCCGGAACTTCCGCTCTAAGCCCGCCAAAATTGTTGTTGAGCAGGTCCAGGTTATTCATACGTATACGTATTTCATTATCGCCCTTTGTAGCGTCCTCAACCCGCTCCACCCGAAGGATTTTTTCCTTTAATTCAAGGTCAATGCTTGAAGGACTGCTTATACCAGTTTCGTCTATAGAAAAGTCTGCTGCATCGGAAGGCTGATATCCCGAATATTCCGGTATTCCCGCAGGAATTGCCCTAATTTTGTAATCGCCTTCATTCAACCCGCCGATAACAAATCTACCGTCGGACAAAATCATCGTATACTGCAGGAAATCACCGTTAGAGTTCAAAATATCGACATTTCCGCTGGTTATTACAGTTGTCCCGCCAGGTCCTTTTACAGTTCCAGTTAGCTGAGGTTCCGTCAGTTGAAGGTCCAGAACCGGTGGCGA
The DNA here is from genome assembly GCA_023435925.1 of Bacillota bacterium. Classification (GTDB taxonomy): domain Bacteria; phylum Bacillota; class Clostridia; order Acetivibrionales; family DTU013; genus JAEZLF01. The sequence goes on along the minus strand of JAEZLF010000105.1, from coordinate 22,878 downwards.
TGCGACACCGTTGGAATCGATACTAAACATCTTTTCAATGGAGAACGCGCTGGAGCCCGCATACGGTGAATTGTCGCGCGGATCCATCCAGATATAGTAATCGCCCGGAGAAAGTCCGCTTACCTTATAGGAACCATTTCCGTTATTACAATCATATGGAATATAATTCCCGCCCTGAGGATTGGAAGGTCTTATTCTGATGTCATAATCATCATGTGCAAGAGCCGCTCCAGTTGTGCCGCTTACGGCTCCCCTCAGCTGTAACCCTTTTGCAGTCAATGTAACGTCAGTAATTCCTTCATTATCAAGCGTGGTATAATTTCCGCCCGTTACCTTGAAGCCGAACCAGTCAGAATAGGCATTGTCCGACTCGAAGGGTGGGTTTGCTCTGATCCTGTATTCGCCATCTTCAAAATCGCTTATAGTAAAGCTGCCGTCCGGCGCATCCATGTACCTTAAATAGCTGTAATGATTATCACCTGTATTTCTTTCAACATCAATACCCCCACCAACAATAACTGAACCGGAAGATTCTTTTATTATACCGGTGAAGGAACCGCTCTTGTTGTACTCAAAGGTGCTGATATCGCTGTCTGCCATTTCATTTTTCACGGCAAACGCTTTTATCATCAGATATTGATTTGCACTAACCAGTATGCCACTGCTAAATTGGATACTGCCTCTTGTTGGGGTACTTCCGTCGATAGTATAGTAAATTGCTGCATCAGAAGTACCTGTAATAAGGGTTACTTCAGTATCGGTTGTGACTGTCCCTGAGGCGATGTCCGTCTGAGGCGCCGCAACCCTGTCGGCCACTTTAATGTGTGTATCGCGGTTTATTGCGCTGCCACCGGTATTATCAGCATCTTCATAGTAAAAGCTTACATCGTCACCGTTCACACATTGTATTACCGGCGGATTGCTGCCTTCATTCGAAGCGCTGTCGCTAAGAAGAACCTTCCCCGTGTACCTGCCGGGCTCGCCTTCCAGATTCAGTGTAATAGCAACTCCTGTTGTATCGGTTGTTGAAGTAACCCTGACCGATATCGTCGCAGGCGGTGCCGATGCAAGATCGGCGTCTTGCACCATAACACCCACCTCCTGCCCGATTGAATAAAACGGGTTCGATCCCATGGTAGCAATTAGGCCATCATTACCCGTCTCCGCCATAACATTCAACGGAATAAACAGTGATGATGCAAGCATACAGAAACATAATATTACAGACAACAGCCTTCCGGATTTCTTGAACATTAGCGCATCCTCCCTTGTAGCAAGCATTCTGTCGTAAAACAGTATAATTTGATATAATCGCACAAAATCTGAGCTTATTTTTTATATTAGCACTGTTTTTCCATATTTGGTGTGCAAAATGCCATCAAGCGTTCCTAAAATTTATAGGAAATAATAGAATGGAAACATGAAAAAGATCGAAAAAGAAAGAAGTTTCTGTGTCATCAGAAACTTCTTTTAATCTGAGAGAATCCGGATATTGCTATTTCAATGAGCGCTTGCGCGAGTTGTGCGCCAAACCGCGTTTTTGCAACGCAAAATACGCTGCGGGCGTTTTAACGCCTTCCTTACGCGTTTTGTGTGTATCGCGCCGCGAGCATTTTATCAAAAAGCCGGGCTTATCACCATATTATCCTTTATTAATACAGATGCTGCACTTGAACCTTTCCTCGGCATGAGGTTGCAGCAGCCGTATCCCAGGCTTTTCAAGCAAATCGTCACCTGCTGTTACCGGTGTATCATATCCGTTCCAGGGCTCAATGCAAACATACCCGGCACCGGGTTTTGACCAGAACGCTATGACTTCATAATCCTGAAATGTTACACTTACATCATATTCCCCGTTCATATTAACAACGGAAGCAACCTTCGATTTTGCATTTTTAAAAACCAGTGCGTCTTGTTGAAATAAATCCTGGGTAAGCCTGATCTCATCCGTATCCGCAAGGAAAGGTTCCGGTGCTCCCAGAAGGTGCCCTGCGACAAGCGGCCATCTTGGAATAGTCTCCTTGTACTCCAGCTTGATTTTGTAGTCTTCAAGCTTCCTTTCAGAATCGATTGGTATACGTATGCCAATATGCTCGCCTATGGAATACGGCATAATCTGTTCTGTTAAATTCCTGACTTTTCTCGTCACAACAAGGGTATTCTCTATAAGCTCGTACTCCGATATGAGCTCGAAGTCGAATGGATATGCCTGATATGTAATGGCGGATGCCAGCAACCTGAATACAATCTTTCCGACTGATTTCTCCATCACCTCAAATTCACTTTTCCTGGCAAACCCATGTATTTCCATATGGTATTGCTTTTCATCCAGCGTGTAGCTATCATTCCTCAACCGTCCTACAATCGGGAAAAGAAGAGGTGCATGATCCGGCCAGACAGAAGGATCCCCCTGCCAGATATATTCCCTGCTGTTCTGCTTGTTTCTAAACGAGCATAGTTCTGCACCACAACTAAAAATGTTTACACCGTATAATTCATTTTCTATGGTGTATTTTTTTTGTGCATTCATTATCCCATCTCCCCTGTGATAAATTGTTATGGCGTTTACCCCTACTCTCTGCGTATTTTTACGAGGCAGAGTATTTAATGCCTCATTATGCCCCGAAAAAATCCTCTTCTATCATTGCACATAGTGCATGATAGATTGGAAGGTGATACTCCTGTATCCTGTATGTCTCTGTATCCGGAGCGCATATTGTCACATCGCAGAGCTTCTTTATTTTACTACAAGTTTCTCCAGTTAATCCAATCGTCTTCATTTCAAGGGATTTTGCGATTTTCACAGCATTTATCACATTAGCCGAGTTGCCGGAAGTGCTTATTCCCAATAAAACATCCCCTTGTTTTCCATAACCGTAAACCTGCTGTGCAAAAACCATATCCGCCTGTACGTCATTGATAAAGGCACTGGATATAGCGCTATGGCTCACCAGTGATAAAGCCGGAAGGGCACCCTGAAGGTTGTCTGCCAGATATTGTCCGTCATCAGGAAACAACTTCTGCAGTTTGTCCCTCGTTTCATAACCAATCGGTCTTCTCAGCATAAAGCCTTTCATCAGTTCTCCGACGATGTGCTCGCTATCTGCCGCACTTCCACCATTACCGCAAATTAGCACCTTACCGCCGTTTTGGTAACTTTCCTTAATAATCTCATAAGCTTTCAGGATGTTTTCTCCTTGCACCCGTAAATCCGGATTCCTACTAAGCAGTTGTTGAAATATTTCATCTACCTGTTTCTTCATCATCCAACCTCCGTCATTCTTTCATTGATTCATTCATAGATTCATTCATTGATTCCTTCATTCATACAATGCTACAGCAAGGGAAGCATAATCTCCGACTTTTTCTCCCAACCCGGCGGGAACGACCTTACATACAGTTCTCGAAAATGACAGCGTCTCATTTTCAATGACCTGCTTCGCTGATTCCCACAGTAAGCCCTGGCTTCTCAAAAATATGCTTCCGATTACAATGATCTGTGGGTTTAAAATATCAATGAGTACAGATAATCCTTTCCCCAGATAATTACCACAGATTCTATAGATTTCCTTCGCTAGGTCATCACCGTTTTCGGCTGCCTCAGCAACTATTTTTGCATTCAAACCCGCAATGTCGTCAATGCTCCCGCAGAAGGACACCTTCTCTCCCATTTGCAGTCTTTCACGCACTTTCATTCCCGCCAGCTGGGCTATGCCGGCTCCGCTGCAAAACCCTTCAAAGGAGCCTGCCTTCCCATATCCTACCGGTCCGAATTGATCAAGCCTTATATGACCTACCTCTCCTGCCATGCCATTTGTACCGCTGTACAGGCGGCCATCCAGTATAAAACCTGCACCCAGTCCGGTACCGAAGGTAAGGAAGATGACGTTGTAAAAGCCCTGTGCTGCTCCGAATTTCCACTCCGCAAGCGCACAGGCATTTGCGTCATTTTGCAGCGATGTCTTTATGCCGTACTTGTCCTCCAACATGTCTTTTATATGTATATTGTCCCATCCGGGCAGGTTCGGAGGTGACATAATAATCCCGTTTTTGCTGTCCAGAGGGCCGCCGCAGCTTATTCCAATTCTTTCCACATCTTTTATATCTGTTCCGCTATCAAACAAAACCGTGCAAATTGTATCAAACACCTTATCTATTGCATGCTGCGGACCTTTCAACACTTCGGTAGGAAATACGTCTTTTCTGATAATATCAATGGAGTGATCTGCGGTACTTTCTCCCAGGCTCACAGCACACTTTGTGCCCCCTATATCGATTCCAAGAACCTTCAATTTATCTCATCCTCCTTAATAACCGGACAGACCTTTATCCTCTCATCATACCGTTTTCTTATTTCTTCAGTACTTGCCGTGCCTGTCATACCTTTTTTCTTTATCGTGACTTCCGCTGCAAAATCAAACAATACCGCTCTAGTACAAGCTTTTTCTTTCTGTTCCTTAATCATAATTCCCATGTGACCTCCAAAATCTTATTTACCTAATTTATTTGATTCGCGTGATATTGTTAATGAATTAATAATGTTGTTAACAACTGAATAGCCCTGGAATTTTCGAGCCATACTTTGTTAACTGATTTAATTATATGGTATTTTGAACCCTTTGTAAATACCAAAAGAAGCTTCTGTATCATCAGAAACTTCTTTCAGCTTGAAATACCCATACCCATTTTAGATCATGCTAAGGATTTTGCCATCATCAGGATTTATGTATACCAACCAATAACCGAATGCACCGTACCTTGGTCTGCTTCCTTCGGCCTGAACCCACCTGCTCATTTCTCCAAATGGTTTTTGATCAACCATGTTCATACCGGGAACACCACAAACCACATACTGTTTCTGAGTCTCCTTGTGCTGGAAAATGCCAATAATCAAGTGTCTATATTTATAATGCGCCATCATGACTACCGGATTAAAAAGCAAAGGGGAGCGGATATCACATTGGTACAATAAATTATTCAGGTTGACCGGATTTGTGACTCTCCACCACGTATAATCGCTTCTTCTACTGTGAAAGGGGTCACTCACTTCAAAATACCTGTCAAATTCCTCTTTCAGCATAGTAAGATTTCCTGATGCCGGTTTGGCATACTGTTCTTGTTTCTTATGCATGTAGCAGGCTTCGCAGGGATTGTTGCCTACAGCGCCTGTATTTACTACCGCACCACACATATTTCCATTTAGATAAACACAACCGGTATTAATTTGTTCAAAGTCCTTCTTATACACAGTCTCCAGCTCCGGCTGCGGTTGACTCTCCGGCTGCTGATTTTCCGGGCTTACTTCTCCCTCAAGTTTCAGCTGTTCCGGCTGAACTTCCTTCTGCTCCGGCTCCGCCTGCTTCTGCTGAGGCTCCTTCAACTGCTCCTGCTCCGCCTGTTTCTGCTGAGGCTCCTTCAGCTGCTCCGGCTCCGCCTGTTTCTGCTGAACTTCCTTCTGCTTCTGCTCCGCCTGCTTCTGCTGAGGCTCCTTCAACTGCTCCGGCTCCGCCTGCTTCTGCTGAGGCTCCTTAAACTGCTCCGGTTCCGCCTGTTTCTGCTGAGGCTCCTTCAGCTGCTCCGGCTGCGGTTGACTCTCAGGCTGCTGGTTCTCCGACATTTGCTCCTTTAGACCTTTTTTTTCCGCCAGTTCTGGTTGTACCGCCTCTTTCAGTTGTTCATGTACAGGCTGGATTTGAATTTTCTGCTGCGCTGCTTGTGGTAGAACTGGTTCAGCCACTGATTTTTTCTTCAGCATAGCCAGTCTGAAGCCGCTTCTCCATTCGATTCTGCCGTTCCTATAAGCTGCCATAGGACAAATAATCCTGTCATTTGGTCTATCTAAATATTCCACCAGTATTGCTGCCAGCATACAGTCATCAAGTTCAAAGCCTGACTCACCGACATTCCGCGGATTGAAGCTCCATTCCAGCTCAGCCTTGTTTTTTCCCGGTATAAGCTGGCCGGCACGTACATAGATCAATCCGTCTGGATCGTTCTTAATCAGGTACAGATTATAAACAAATTTATCATACCCGGCCCTCAGGTTCTGTACTGTGGCATGCAGCTTCCCTTTCCCTTCGCGAACCTCCAGTTTGACATGCCCGGACGGCTTATCGCCCATTTCATATCCTCTGTCCTCATTCGTGAATATAAGAAAATTTCTTTGAAATTCTTTTTTAGCCTCCAAAATAACCCCTCCTATACTGCATCCTATAAGGTATGTATATATAAATATGAGGATGATCAAAATAACCCATCAGAACAAAATGCTTTATGTCCTTCGCTAGGGAACCCTATGGTTCCCTTCGACGGAGCTAGCGCTCCTGAGCACCAAAGCGTTTTGCGCAGCAAATTGCCTGCTCGCTCTACAGCGCCTTACTTCCCTTAAACCGGGAAAGGGGAATCCCCTTTCCAATCCCCACATATAGGAAATTGAAAGCCATAATTTCCTATACATTAAAATAATATGCTTGTTTACGGAGTATGATGCATTGCTAAGCTGACAATAGTAAATTTTCAAGAATTATTATCTCAACTGCAGGATTCGCCATTTGAAATTGCAATTTCTCCGTTGTCACCGTCTTTATAAAAGCATGATCATTTACCTATAATACAAAAGGGCAGCCAATACAGTTTTAGTATTGATTTTCTCTATAGCCGGATGCATCAGAAGTCTTGCATTATTTTATGCATTATGCCCGTAAATGAATATGGTAGTGTTTCCTTAATCACAAAAAATATTCCATATAATTATTCGAATTTTGAATAACCAGTTGTTGAATCTTTCATTATTTTATGATATGATATGCTAGTGAAAAAATTAACCAATTTCAAAATGACTTACCAATATTCCTTTGAATGAACTTATTGGTCTGCTAATTCTAAAATTTGGTTAGCAATGAAATAACAAATATTTGAAAGGAGATTTACTAATGACCGCAAATAAAAAGTTGCAGGAATGGGTAAAAGAAATGGCTGACATGTGCCAGCCTGACAAGATCTATTGGTGTGATGGCTCTCAGGAAGAGAATGACCGTCTGCTGCAGGAAATGGTTGATAGTGGAATGGCAACGCGCTTAAACCAGGAAAAACGCCCCGGCTGCTATCTTTTCAGAAGTGATCCGTCCGATGTCGCTCGTGTAGAGGATAGAACCTTTATTGCTTCCAAAAGGAAGGAAGATGCCGGCCCAACAAATAACTGGGTTGATCCTGACGAACTCAAGGCTACAATGAAAGAGCTTTACAAAGGCTGCATGAAGGGCAGAACCATGTATGTCATCCCCTTCTCAATGGGACCCATCGGCTCCCCTATTTCAAAAATAGGTGTAGAGCTGACAGATAGTCCTTACGTTGTAGTAAACATGCGTATCATGACCCGCATAGGCAAAGCAGTTCTCGATGTTCTCGGTGATGGCGACTTTGTACCATGTCTGCATTCCGTCGGTGCTCCACTGGCTCCCGGTGAAAAAGATTCCTCCTGGCCCTGCGCACCGATCGAAAAGAAATACATCAGCCATTTCCCTGAGGAAAGAATGATCTGGTCCTACGGCTCCGGATACGGCGGAAATGCACTTCTGGGCAAAAAATGCTTTGCTCTGAGAATTGCTTCCGTTCAGGCCCGCGATGAGGGTTGGATGGCTGAACATATGCTCATTCTTCGTCTTACGGATCCCAAGGGCAACACAAAATATATCACAGGTGCTTTCCCGAGCGCTTGCGGAAAAACGAATCTTGCAATGCTGATACCGACGATTCCCGGCTGGAAGGTTGAAACAGTCGGAGATGATATCGCGTGGATGAAATTCGGAGCAGATGGCCGTCTGTATGCTATCAATCCTGAAGCAGGCTTCTTTGGTGTTGCTCCCGGTACTTCCATGGATTCAAATCCTAACGCTATGCACAGTGTAGAGAAGAATACAATTTTCACAAACGTTGCATTGACAGATGATGGCGATGTTTGGTGGGAAGGAATCGGAACACCGGCACCGGATCACCTGATCGATTGGAAGGGCAGAGACTGGACTCCAGATTCCAAGGAATTAGCTGCTCATCCAAATGCTCGCTTTACTGCACCTGCAAGTCAGTGCCCCGTTATCGCTCCTGAGTGGGAAGATCCTGCCGGAGTTCCGATTTCGGCATTCCTGGTTGGCGGACGCCGTCCAAGCACGATTCCTCTGGTTCACGAAAGCTTCGACTGGAACCATGGAGTATTTATGGGCTCCATCATGGGCTCAGAGATTACGGCAGCCGCTATTTCCGACAGTATCGGAAAGGTTCGCCGCGATCCGTTTGCAATGCTTCCGTTTATCGGATATCATGTCTGCGATTACTTAAAGCATTGGTTGGAAATCGGAACAAAGTCATCTCCTGACAAGCTTCCAAAGATTTTCTATGTTAACTGGTTCCGCAAGGACAAAGACGGAAAATGGTTATGGCCTGGATTCGGCGAAAATAGCCGCGTTCTGAAGTGGATCGTTGAGAGAGTATCCGGAGAAGGAAAAGCAGTTGAAACTCCCATCGGTTATATGCCGACAGCGGACGCCATCGATACAGAAGGTCTTGATGTGAGTGAAGCTGATATGGCTGAATTGCTCAAGGTCAATAACGACGAATGGCTGAAGGAAGTTGCCTCCATAAAAGAGCATTATGCGAAATATGGAGAAAGCATGCCTCAGGAATTGCATGATCAGCTGGCAGCTTTGGAGAAGAGACTTCAGTAATACGACACGACCGTAGTGACGTGTTGCAATAAAACCGCGTAAACAAGAAGAATATTACACAACAACTAAAGAGAGATGTAATACCATAAAGGTATTGCATCTCTTTTTTAGTATCTGCGTCCCGTGAAGCCCGGATTGTTATTGAGTATCTCCAATCCATTCATCAAACTTTTTAATGGTGGCTTCATAGGTTTTTCGGCTGATTTCAGGAAGCTCACCACCCCATGCCTTTTCCGCCTCTTTATAGCCGGCTATGAATGCATCCTTCATTTCCTGAGCTCTGGCCGGATCCCCGCCCGCTAGAGAGGTAGCGAATGAAAAGAGCCTCTCCGAGGTTTGTTCCACTCCCCAGTAACCGTTTTCTGAGATTTCCTCCTGGGCTTTGGCTGCCGTCTCGGGGTCTACATCAACTTTACCTTCCCGGAGCAGTGCATAAATATTGGTCGAGTCAGTAAACTTATACCCCTGCTTCAGCAACAGCTGCTCGACAAGACTTTTCAACTGACTGGATCTCTTTTCAGCATCGGCTTTTAATTTCGTAATGGCTTTTGTATCCTGTGAATAGGTTTTTCCCGCAGGATCAGCAGCAGAAGCTCCCGGTTCGTAAACAACCGCCACATCCTCAGCAGGGGCTCTGACCGTCTCTTGGGCTGTCTGGTCTGCATTTTTCACAGGCTTTAAGCTATTTCGGCTATCATTCGTAGTAACTGCATTCGTAATTCCGTTTACGCTCATAAAAATCCCTCCTTGGTTTTCCATGCTTTCGATTTAAACGAAACGTTCATACATATATATCGGCAAAAAGCATAAACCATCTGAGATTCTTTTTTCTAAGATTCTTTTTATGGTTTGGCAACATGTTCGATGGTGAACTGAGATGAACCCCTTAATATTTTGGTAAAATTAGAAAAATTTTTGTCTAAAAAACAAACTTTGTGGTAAATAAGAACATAGGAATTCTAAGGGGGATTATACTGATTATGAATAAAGAGAAAAACAATCAGGCGTTGAGGGCTGCAGATGATGGGCTGACAGCATGTAAGGAGTTTAATTCTGCAATTATTGAAAAAATGCTCAACGCATATTCCCTTCACAAAGTCATACTAGATGATGACGGCAAGCCTTGCGATTATGAATTCATAGATATAAACCCCGCGTTTGAAGATTTCACAGGATTGAAAAAAGCAGATGTCATAGGGAAAAGCTACAAAAAGCTTATACCTGAAAGTGAAATTGAAACAACAGATTGGGTGGATATATACGGCAAGGTGGCAACCACCGGTATACCCATAACCTTTGAAAGCTATACAAAAGCCTTTGAAAAGTGGGTTGTCGTAAATGCATACAGTCCGAAAAAGGGTTATTTTGTAACTGTTTTCACTGATGTCAGTAATATAAAAAGAAGTGAAAAAGAATTAGCAGAAAAAAATGAGGAGCTTACATCACTATATGAAGAATTGACTGCCTCCGAAGAAGAGCTTCGGCAGCAATTTGAAGATTTATCTTATCACCAGGAAAAATTAAGAATCAGTGAAGAACGTTTTAGGCTGGCTGCCGAAGGATCCAGCGGAATAATATTTGATCAGGATCTTCTGAAGAACAGATACTACATTTCAGACCGCTGGATCGATTTACTTGGCTACGAAAAAGCAGAATTTGATAATGAAGGGAACGGAAATTTACTTAATAAATGGAATGAAATGCTGCATCCCGACGACAGAAAGGAAGCAAAAAAATCAGCTATCGGACATTTGAAGGGAAAAACCCCGTTTTTTAGCTGTGAGCTCAGATTAAAGTGTAAAAACGGCGAATATTTGTGGTTTCTTGCAAGAGGCAAGGCTTTATTGGACAAAGACCAAAAAGCAGTAAGATTTGCAGGTTCTTTTACCTATATTGATGACAGGAAAAAGTACGAGATGAGGCTGCAAGAAAGCTATCAAGAATTAGAAGCCACTTATGAGGAACTGTTTGCAACACAGGAAGAATTAGAAAAACAGTATACTGAGCTTAAGGCGTTTCAGGAAAAATTACATTATAATGCTTATCATGACTCATTAACGGGACTACATAACAGGCTCTCTCTTTATGAAAACCTTGAAATTTGTATAAAGGATTATCCCAATGATCGCACAGCGTTACTCTTTATTGATTCGGATAACTTTAAATTAATCAATGATACTTTGGGACATTCATTTGGAGATAAGCTCATTGCCAGTATCGGAAAAAGGCTTTCATCATTATTTGGCGACGCTCAAATGTTATACCGGCTTGGCGGCGACGAGTTTATTGTTTGCTGCAACTTTGTCAGTTTAGATGAGGTTAAAAAAAGTGCTGCTAAAATCATTCAGAGCTTTAATGCACCTTTCAAAATTGATAACAGTATGCTGCATTCGACGGTAAGCATAGGAATTTCAATTTATCCGGAAGACGGGGAAAATGTGGATGAGCTTATGCGAAGTGCAGATATTGCCATGTATAATGCAAAGTCCAAGGGTAAAAACAAATACGTATTTTACAGTCATGATATGCAGGATATGATAAGAGAAAGAATGATTATTGAAAAGTATTTGCGGAATGCAATACAAAATAATGAATTTCTGCTTTATTATCAGCCCCAGTTGGATATCAAAACCGGGAAAATATCGGGTTTTGAAGCATTGCTGCGCTGGAACAACTCTGAATTAGGCCTTGTACCTCCACTAAAATTCATAAGCATTGCCGAGGAAACGCATCAAATAATACCCATCGGAGAATGGGTTCTGGAAACTGCCTGTCTCTTCCTCAAGCATCTTCACTCAGAAGGATATGCAAATATTTCGATGTCCGTTAATGTTTCTATTTTGCAATTACTGCAGAATGATTTTGCTGATACTGTACTGAAAATAATTAAAGATGTCGGAATTCACCCTGAGCATCTGGAGCTGGAAATAACCGAGTCGGTTTTGATGGAATCTTTTGAAGCCATCTGCGAGAATCTTCTCAGTTTAAAGAATAATGGAGTAAAAATCGCCCTGGATGATTTCGGGCGGGGATATTCTTCGCTAAGTTATCTTAAGCAGCTTCCAATCAATACTCTGAAAATAGACAAGTCCTTCATCGACAGTATACATTCAGATAAAAGCAGCGAAAATATTACCGGCACAATTGTAAGTATAGGACGGAAAATGGGTATGACCATTCTGGCAGAAGGCGTGGAAAAGCAGGAACAGCTACAATACCTAACAAAGCATAAGTGCCATAAGATACAGGGATTCTTAATCAGCAAGCCTGTACCTCCGGATGAAGCAATCAAACTATTTCATGAACCTCAATATCACAGCATTATTTAGAATCCGCCGGTACCGAACGTGCGCCCGCCGGGCGCAAAACAAAAGAGGCTTTATCAATGAAATGATAGTGCCTCTATGTTATCTGGATCAATATGGATCACACGCGAAGGATGGAACCTCAAACTTTTCTATGGTTTGGTAAGAAGCTTTGCCAAAGCGGAGTCACTTCCAAGTATAACGGTTTTATTAGAACCCTTGAGCGAAGCTTCCAGGGCATCAAGCTCAAGCATATATTCATAGAATGAACGCTTGTCATCCGAGTTGTATGCCTCTGCCAGCATCCTCATATATTCCTGTTCACCTTCCGCTTCAATCATGGCTGCCTTTGCCCGCGCATTGGATACAATAATGTCAACCTGTTTATCTACGTCATTTCGTACGATAGAAGCTTCATATTCGCCATCGGCAGCATATTTTTCCGCAATCTGCTTGCGTTCAGAGATCATACGTCCGTAAACAGCCTGTTCATTTGCTTCCGGGAGATCAAACCGCTTTATTTTTACATCGACTACCTTAATTCCATAATTCTTTGCTATGGTGTCCACATTTACTGTAATCCCTGCATAAATATCATTCCGCCCAGACGCATTGTCTTCATTGATAATCTTCTGCTGAGGCAGCGTACCCATGATATTTTTAAACGCATTATATGTCAGTGCATCCAGCCGTTCTTCCGCTACACCGATGCTTCCCAGCGTTTGAAAGAATTTAAGAGGTTCGGTAATACGCCACAGGACATAACTATCCACTGTCATATTCTGCTTATCTGCTGTCAGGACCTCTGATGGTGAGATGTCATAATACATAATTGCTTTGGGAAATGTTCTGATGCTATCTACAAACGGAGTTTTTAAATACAGTCCCGGCATGTCTGTTGTGCTGATAATTTTAGAAAACCTTACGGTACAAGCGTATTCATTCTCCTTGACGACATACAGGCTGGATGAAGCAACAATAATAGCCAGCAATACGATGATTCCTCCCAGAATTTTAACAATACCTTTTTTCATGCTACTCCCCCCCCTTTACAGTCTGATTTCCGGTACCGGAGTTATCCAAAAAGCTTTCCAACGGAAGCATCATATCGACTCCATCTTTCGTTGTATTGATATATACCTTAACGTCCGGCATTAGTGCGGTAATCACTTCATAGTACATACGGGAGCGTGTAATCTCGGGATTGTTTACGAATTCTGCATACATTGCATCAAACATGGCGATTTTTTCTGTAGCCTCATTGATCCTGCGCTGCTTCAAAAATTCTGCGTTTTGAAGCAGTTTGTCAGCTTCCGCTTCCGCTTTAGGAATCTCTGCATTCTGATAAGCCCTTGCTTGATTGACAACAGTCTCAGCTCCCTGCTTTGCAGTTTCAACGGCTTTGAAGGCTTCCGTCACCTCCAGCGTCGGCGGTTCACTATCCTGTATCTTCACATCTGTCAGCATCAGCCCAATGTCATACTCAAACAGCACATCCGTAATCAATTCCTTCACCTGCTGCTGAATCAGTTCCTTACCATCTGTAAGAACCGAGTCTACATCCGTGGAACCGACAACATTTCTTACCTGGCTCTGGACAAGATTCCTCAGGATGTCCTCCGGATTATAAGAGGAGTACAAGTATTTCACAGGGTCAGAGATTTTGTATTCAACGAAGAATTCCACGTTGACAATATTATAATCGCCTGTTATCATCTTGCTTTCACCATCCACCAAAACATATCCGGAGTTTGCCGATGCATCGGTGCGATATCCCAATTCAATCTTCTGATAGACATTTACATTGACCTTTTGTACCTGCTGGATCCCAAAAGGGATCTTGAAGTGCATCCCGGCATCCGTGATATTGGTCACTTTACCAAATGTCGTGACAACACCCTGCTGCTTATCATCAATGGTATACCAGCTAGTGCTCGCTATCACCAGCAGTATGACGACTACTACAGCAGGGATTATAAACTTCTTGATTTTACTGAAGTCAGTCTTGAAATTGACCGGAGTATTTGGTCTCTGGTTATACGGATTTCCCTCAAAATTCAAACCCTTCGCCCTCCTTAATATTAATAAAATTTTTAGTATCTATTATACGAGACATATAAGAGAATTGTATCATATTCATGTCTTCGATGCAAAAGCGTCGGTGATATGGCACTGGCGATAATGGTGCAGAGGACTTTCTATTGTTTTAGTTGCAAAGTGCATGGATATTTAATACAATATATATGCAATATGCAACTATAATGTACGATCTGAAAGGAGGTTTTGAATGGAGAAATGCGGCATACCTCGGGAAAATGTAGACCGGGTATTATTTAAATTCCTGCAAAGTGTTTACCTCTTTGAAAGGCGCGAAACGTCGCTGTTCGGTATCTCATGGGATGATGTATATCTGTTGCAGCTGCTGGTGAGACAGAATCGAATGAGGGTTTCAGAACTGGCTGCGAAGTTGAAGGTGAAAGCTTTCGTAGCTAGCCGTATGGTTACCAGATTATGCGAGCAGAGCCTTGTCGAACGCATTCACTCAACCAGTGACAATAGAGTAATTCTTGTATCCCTTACCCCGCTTGGAAAGCAAAAGATTTTACAGATCGAAGATTACAATTATCAAATGGTATGCTCCAGAATTGATATGCTGCAGGATATTGATATCAATGTGCTCATGCATTCTATAGAGAAGCTGGATGATTTTCTTGGGCTGAAATAGTTGGAAAGGAGTAAAGTATTATGCAACTAAAAGGTAAAAACGTAGTCGTCACAGGAGCGTCTTCCGGAATCGGCCTTGAGCTTGTGAAGCAGCTGCTTGAGAAAGGCTGTAGAGTTGTTGCAGCTGCAAGAACCATTCATAAAGTCACGCTGTCCAATGAACGGCTGCATTTATTCAGCTGTGACGTATCCATACCGGAAGGCGTGGAAAGCCTGTTTTTGCATGCTCTTAATACAATGGGCAGTATCGACATCTTTGTAGCTAATGCCGGCTTTGCCTATTATGAGAAGCTCGATGCTCCCGACTGGTCACATATTAGCGCCATTTATAACACAAATGTAAATTCAATGATTTACAGCGCCCAGAAAATGAAACAGCTTCATGGCAACCAGCCTTTTAACTTTGTTGCTACCGCAAGTGGTATGAGTTTTTTGTCTCTCCCGGGATATGCGCTGTACAGCAGCACCAAGGCTGCAGTCCGTGGTTTTGCGGATGCTTACCGTTGGGAATTGGAGAAGGGTCAATATTTTCAGGTTGTCTACCCGATCGCTACCCGTACGGAGTTTTTCCGAAATGCAGGCAGTAGCCCTATACCCTGGCCTTCTCAGCATGTAAAGCCGGTTGCCGAAAGTATGCTTCGTGGGATCGAAAGAAATAAAAGCAACATCTTCCCGTCGAAAATCCACTATGCTACCTATTTGGCCGGTAAAGTGCTGCCGATGATCAATACTGCTTATACCCGCGTTCAGTATAACAAATTTAAACAGTGGATAGAAAATAAAAAGAATTAGGAGGCCGTTATGGAAAACTTATTTCCTGCGCCCTGGTCCTTGTCTGGAAAGGGCTACATTCTTCTTTACAAATTTAACAAGACCTTCGTGGAAAGTCTAAAGGATCTGCCTTCCTTCCTGAAAGGTTCATTTAAAGGTGGAATAGGCAGCATCATGCTAGTCGATTACAGTGTCTCCAATGCAGGCCCTTACAGTGAGCTGCTGTTTATCCCCGGTAGTTTTCTACACCATGGCAAAAAGCTAAAAACCATCAGTAAAATATACGTTTCCACTATAGAAAGTGTTGTGAACGGCAGAAGGAATTGGGGCATTCCCAAGGAACAAGCCGATTTCACATTTAAAAGCTATGACGATGGAAAAACGGAGCAAATACATGTTTTTTCAGGTAATAACACGATAGCAGACTTCACTATACAAGCCGGCAAGGTACCATTTCCTGTCAATACAAAGCTTCTGCCCTTTCCACTTGTTCAATCCTATGAGGAGCAATACTATTATACGTCCTTTTCCGGAAATGGAACGGGGAAACTGGCGAAGGTGAAGGATATTCGCATGAATCCGAAGCTGTTTCCTGATGTATCGGGCATCAGGCCACTAGCCGCTATCAAAGTGGATCCCTTTAAAATCACCTTCCCGATTCCACGTATTGAACCGTGCGGATAAGGTCGCTTTTGCTTGTTTCTTTTGCGGCGAGCTCTATATGTCAGCGATCAGGTTGGCTAATCGTGCAAATTGGGAAATCGATAGAGTCTCGCCCCGTTGGTTCTCCTTGATCTCAGCTTTTGTAAGGATCTCTTTAATCTTTTCTTTGCTGAGGTTAAAATACCCGGCGTTTGTCAAAGCATTAGCCAGTGTTTTCCGCCGCTGTCCGAAAGCTGCCTTGACGACCCGGAAGAATAATCCCTGGTCAAGCAGCTCCACCGGAGGTTGTCTGAAAATATCCAGCTTCACCACTGTGGAATCTACCTCCGGCATGGGTATAAAGCTCTGTGGCGGCACCTCCATGATAGCAGAGGGTCTGGAGTAATACTGGACAGCAACCGACAAAGCTCCATATTCCTTGCCGCCGGGCTTTGCCATCATTCTGTCGGCAACCTCCTTCTGAACCATGAATACCATTGTCTCTGCCTTCAACCCGCTTTCCAGAAGCTGCATTACGATAGGCGTAGTAATATAGTAGGGCAGGTTTGCTATGATTTTCAGGCTTCCGGGTGTAAAACCATCTGCACGCGAAGAAGCTGCAGCCGAAAGCTCGTCAGAAACATTCAGCTTCAGTATGTCTCCGTTGATGATGTGAATATTGGAGTATTCCTTTACATTTTCCTTTAAGGCCGGAATAAGACGCTTGTCAATTTCTACAGCCACCACCATGCCTGCCGCTTCTGCCAGTTCTGCAGTAAGGCTTCCCAGCCCCGGTCCAATTTCCAGAACCATATCATTCTCCGTAAGCTCTGCCGCATCTACTATTGCTCCAAGAACACCTCCATCTGTCAGAAAATTCTGTCCAAGAGATTTCGTAGGGCGGAGGTTAAATTTTTTCAATGTGCTTCTCGTATCAATGTTCATGATCTTCTCCATATGAATGAAATCGTTACGTGCTGTAGACAAAAATGTGCCGGAGTTTTTCAACTCCGGCTTAGTTTTAGTCCCCTATTATATATAGTTGAGTCAAGATCCCTAACATCCTACTCTCTTGGCAGAATATAAACCTTGACCTTTTTCACACCAAAGCGATCCACATAGTCCTGACTATCATAGTACAGGTCAATTTTGTTTCCTTTAATCGCTCCGCCGACATCAGCGGCTATTGCATAGCCGTAATCAGGTGTGCTGCCGACAATTTCTACGTATACCTTGGTATTCAGTGGTATTACCTTCGGATCTACCGCGATAACACCTTTTTTGGCTTTAATACCGGTAGCTGTTATGCCAAACTGCGGGTGTCCGGGTGCTTTCCCGGTGTCCTTCAACGACGCGGTATAAGCCGTAGCCTTCATGTCCATTACCTTGCTGTATCTCACCGTATCGCCTCTGGATGTCCTTTTGCTTAGAATCGTTCCAAATTCCATAATCATTTTCATTGGTTCCTGAAGGATCGATTCACTCAGCAACTGTCGTGATACTTCAATTCCGTCTTCTGCGACAACCTTGTACTGCTTTTCAAGAATGCCTTCCTGCCCGGCTTGAACAACCCGTTCAAATCCGGAGTCAAGCCGTGCATTCGCTTTCTTTTGCACCTCATAAGGTATTGCTTCTTTTTCACTTACTACATTTTCGCTGACCCGGACAATTTTTATCGACATGTTGCTGCTTATTCTATCCTGCAGCGCCGCCCCTTCAAGCCTGTCGATACCCTCAGGCTTTACCGGGCTATCCCGGAGCAGCTCTGCTACAGTATCTTTGTAGGTCATCAGCCTGGTTTGGGTGCCGTCAGCCGTTATGTACACGGGTACAGCTCTCTTAATATATATTTCGTTTAGTTTCGTCCTTTGTAAGCTGGTTTCCAACGGTATACTGATGTAATCCCAAGCATTTACAACAATATTATTTTGGTCCAGTGTTTCCTTGATGGTATTTTTCATGGTCTTGCAGGTTATCTGTTTGCCGTTATCATGAATAACAACGTCCTTCTTCAGGTATGCAAATACGCCAAAACCAGCGCCTGCAGAAACTGCTACCGAAACTGTCACTGCTGCTGCTGCAATGACCCATTTCTTCTTCCATGAAAAAAACCTTTTAATATTTTTAGCAAGTGGTAACAAAAAACACCCTCCTGTTAAAATATTAATAAGGGACTGTGGAGATATTTTATTCCAATATGTTTTTTTTGTCAAATCCATTTCCATAATACTCCTATAACTGTAATTATATACTTCCATAAGAGTATCTATACATCTGGCAGAACAAAATTCTAACGCATTTGTGTTCTTCGCTAGGGAACCCTATGGTTCCCTTCGACGGAGCTAACGCTCCTGAGCACCAAAGCGTTTTGCGCAGCAAAATCGCCTGCTCGCTCTACTGCGCCTTACTACCCTTAAACCGGGAAAGGGGAATCCCCTTTCCAATCCCCATGTATAGGAAATTGAGAACCATAATTTCCTATACATGAACAAAATATAAGGACTACCGATATGGCAGCCCTTGTGGAAGGAGAAATTTCTTCGGAGCTATTTGCTATGAAGCCGGCATTGGAGTTACATTCCACCCATAGGATAAAACTGGTTCATCGAGGGCATCATTCCCATTCCATTGTTGGCAGCGCCAAGTACAGGATTCATTCCACTATTGGCAGCACCTAATACAGGATTCATATTTCCCGAAACCGGGCTCACTCCTGTATACATGGGATTGCTCATCATGTTCATACCCATTACATTTTGTCCCAATGTCATCGGGCATTGCATGTTCATAAGATAAGGGCAGCACATCATCATGGGCATTGGATTCATCATGGACGGCATGACACCCATTGGGGCTTGCTGCATCGGCAGCATATTTGCATTGGTTTGGGCGGGTAATACATTGGGTGCTGCCTGCATATTCTGCATCGCGCCGACATGCGGCATCATGCCCATTGGTTCGGAATTCATATTTTCTTTCATTTTGACATCTTCTTTCATATAATGATTCCTCCGATTACAGTACACTTTAGTACATTATATGAAGGCAGACATAATTTGTGAAAAGATTTTTTATGTAACTTTGCGTTGTGTGTTATACATTACTGATTGCAGCAATGATAAAAGCTTTTGTGCTATAATCATACTGAATTTTGATATATTTATCATTCACACCCTCTGAATACCGCTGAGATACTTTGCCGGTGTCATCGGCAAGCTTTATATTCAGCCTGACCTCCAGAATGATATCTCCATTACCTGAGCCCCTTAGCTTATCAAGCTTTACTTCACTGATTTCCACCTTGCGTATGGTGTCTTTCATTTCCTCTGCATATCCGGCCGGACTGACGGTTCTGTTCTCTTCGGCAATAGCTGCATACTCATACGCATAGGCTTCGTCATATTTACCCTGATTCAAAGCATCTGCCCATTTTCTGACGGGCTCAGACAAGTCCTCCAAACTCACATATTGCTTCAGTACATTGATAAAGCTGACTTTCTCCTGAACAGACTGCCCGGATTTGTCTCTTTCCTCAGCAAGAGTAAGCTTGTCCTGAAGAAGCTGTTCACGTTCATTCTCCAGACGCTCGATTTCATCTGAAAGCTTACTATTCTCTTCTACCAGGCTGTCGATTTCTCTCTTGTGAGCATTAATACTGGCAACATTGCTGGCATTCACATTCTCAAGCCTTTTAAATTCATTTTCCCTGCTCTCTTTGTCCCACAACAGGTAGTTAAAAGCAATAAACAAAGCAGTCAAAAGTACAAAAAACATCCCAAGAATCAGCTTCTTCATAGCACACCGCCTTCATATCCAGCTTTGTAGAACGAGCTCACTGTATTCCGAAAAGCCTTCTGGCATTATCGGTAGTCATTTGTTCAATATATTCAAGGGGTTTATCCTTTATTTTTGCGACTGTCCCGGCAATCAGCTTCACATTGGCAGGTTCATTCCTCTTGCCCCTGAACGGCTCGGGTGAAAGATAAGGGCAGTCCGTTTCGATCAACAGCATGTCGTCAGGGACGTACTTCACAACTTCCAGCAGTCTGTTTGCATTCTTGAATGTTACCGGCCCCGCTATCGATATCAAAAAGTTTTGTTTCATGACCTCTTTTGCCATCTCGACACTTCCGGAAAAACAATGCAGCACACCGCCAACGTCCCTGGCATTCTCATTCTTTAAAATGGACAGGGTATCTTCATGTGCGTCTCTGTCATGGACAATGACAGGCAGCTTCAGATTTCTCGCCAGTGATATCTGTTTGGCGAACCACATTTTTTGCACTTCCCTTGGTGAGTTGTCATAATAGTAATCCAGGCCGATTTCGCCTATAGCGACTACCTTCGGATTGGCTGCAAAATCTGTCAGGGCTGAAATACAATTGTTGTTAAGGTCCAGTACTTCGTGGGGATGAACACCCACAGCAGCATATATAAGGTCATAGTTTTGTGTCAATGCTATATTCTCTATGGAGGAAGCGATATTCGAGGATGCGGAGAGGATATACTCCACTCCGCTTTCTCTGGCTCTTTGAATGACCTCATTACGATCATTATCATATTGTTCATCGCAAATATGCGCATGTGTATCAAAAAGCATGGTTTACCTCATTTGATCTCGCTATATATTTTACCGAAAGTATATAGCTATAAAAAACATTATATAATATTATGTTCAATTGGACAAGAACCGCCTATCTCACGATTGATCCGCTATCAATTGCACCATCAAGTGTTGCAACAACCAGTGAGCTGTCATTGGAAGCGGCCAGTATCATTCCCTGGGATTCAATGCCCTTCAGTTTTACAGGCTTCAGATTGGCTACGAGAACAACGGATTTACCGATCAGGCTTTCCGGTGAATAGTATCTGGCAATCCCTGATACAACCTGCCTGGTTTCATTCCCCATTTCTACTTTCAGCTTCAGCAACTTGTCGGAACCCTCTACCTTTTCAGCTTCCAACACCTTAACTACGCGAAGATCAAGCTTGGCAAAGTCATCAATCGTAATCAGACCGGCACCGTTTCCGGTGTTGCTGATATCTCCTGCGCCTTCGGCTTTTTTTGCCCTGGTCTCATCCACCGACTGCTTACCGGCTTTCTCCGCACCCATTTGCTTACCGGCTGTGGGGTTCAGGCTCTCAAGCTCTTCCAGTTCTTTCTTTATATCAATCCTTGGGAAAATGACCTCACCTTTATTGACTGAAACTCCTTCAGGGTAACTGCCCCAATATCTGGCGCTGTCCCATTCAAGGGCACTGCTGCCGGAAATACCCAGCTGCTGCCACATTTTTTCCGGTGTTTCAGGCATAAACGGCTGCAGTAATATGGAAACGATTCTGAGGCTCTCTGCCAGGTTGTACATAACAGCGGCCAGACGCGGTTTGTTCTCCTCCGATTTCGCCAGTACCCAGGGCATTGTTTCATCAATATATTTATTGGTTCTGGATATGGCCTTCCATATTTCTGCCAAAGCGGTGCTGAACTGGAGCTTATCCATCAGCTCTTCTACCTTTTCGGGCAGTTGAGCAAACATCTCCTTCAGTTCACTGTCAAATTCACCTGTCACGCGCTGTGCCGGTATGATGCCACCGAAATATTTATCGATCATCGCAACAGTTCTGCTAACCAGATTTCCCAGGTCATTTGCCAGATCCGAATTGATTCTCTGAATCAGCGCTTCATTTGAAAAAACACCATCCGATCCGAAGGGCACTTCCCTTAAAAGAAAATAACGGACAGCATCCAAACCATATTTGTTTATCAGTATAACAGGATCAACAACATTTCCTTTTGATTTGGACATTTTTCCGCCTTCCAGCAGCATCCATCCATGGCCGAATACCTGCTTGGGAAGAGGCTCTCCTAAAGCCATCAGCATGGCAGGCCAAATAATGGTATGGAACCGGACGATCTCCTTCCCTACAAGGTGAACATCTGCCGGCCAATATTTTTTGTATGCCGAATCATCATCTCCGAGATAGCCTAATGCCGTGATATAGTTGGACAGCGCATCAATCCAGACATAAACCACATGCTTATCGTCAAATGTGACAGGAATGCCCCAGTTGAACGTGGTTCTCGAAACGCACAGATCCTCCAGTCCGGGCCTTAAAAAGTTGTTGAGCATCTCATTTTGCCTGGACACCGGCTGAATAAACTCAGGATTCTCTTCGATATGCTTTATGAGCCTGTCCTGATATTTTGAAAGCTTAAAAAAATAGCTCTCCTCTCTGGTCAGTTCCACCTCGCCGCCACAGTCCGGGCATTTACCGTCTGCCAGCTGGGTTTTCGTCCAGAAGGATTCGCAGGGCGTACAGTACCAGCCTTCATACTCGCTCTTATAAATATCTCCGTTATCATAGAGCCTTTTGAATATTTTTTGGACAGCCGCCTCGTGGTCATGGTCCGTTGTCCGGATAAAGCGGTCATTGGTAATTTTCATCAGCTTCCAGAGTTCTTTTATCCCAGAAACGATATCATCGACATATTGTTTAGGGGTAACGCCCTTTGCCTCGGCTTTTCTCTGTATTTTCTGTCCGTGCTCGTCTGTTCCGGTAAGAAACATGACATCATAGCCTCTGAGCCTTTTGTATCTTGAAATTGCATCTGCGGCTACCGTTGTATAAGAATGCCCTATATGCAGTTTATCGCTTGGATAATAAATCGGTGTTGTAATATAAAAAGTTTTCTTCTCCATCATTTGCCTCCATCT
>JAEZLF010000067.1 GCA_023435925.1 Bacillota bacterium | reverse complement strand
GGGGCTTGTTTTTTCATATGATATGTGTTACAATTTGACTTGTTAATTTTTTGGGAGGTGTTATTTTTGTCAGCTATTCATATAATAGTATCGATATTCCATATAATATTTTCGTTGTCCCTTATCGTTATCGTGCTGCTTCAGTCCGGTAAGACCTCAGGGCTCTCCGGTGCGATAGCAGGCGGAGCGGAAACATTTTTTGGAAAGAATAAGGGAAGAACCATAGATGCATTACTGAGCAAGTACACATCGGTTGCAGCTGTCATGTTTCTGGTTACCTCCATTTTACTGTATTTGATCATGAAATAATTCGTATGAGCAAATGTACAGACTATGCAGAAATGCATAGTCTTTTCTCGTTTTGTTTAAATTATAGGTAAGTGCGGTAGACTATATAACGAGGCGAAAAATTTTCTTTGAACCGATGCGTTATATCGAAAAAGTAACTTGTGTTCTTGCAAAATGGATTGATTTTAAACCTAAAACTCTTCTGTAGTATTTATACATATGAAGCGAATTGTGATTGAGAGGAACTGAATGAGAGATTTAACGGAAAGAAAAGAAAGAATTGTAGAGTTTATGAGAGAGGCTGCATATAAGCCGCTGAAATATGAAGAACTGGCTGTGATACTGGATGTGCCCAAAGAGGACAGGGAGCTGTTTGCTAATGTTCTGGACGAGCTGGAGCAGGAAGGAAAAATATATAAGACGAATAAGGATAAATACGGGCTGCCGGAGAAGATGAACCTGGTTGCAGGACGCTTGCAGGGGAATGAGCGGGGATACGGCTTTCTGATACCGGATGATGAAATGATCCGTGATATTTTTATTCCTGCAGACGGTATTGCAGGAGCCATGAACAATGACAGGGTTATCGCCAGGGTGACTGTAAAAGGAATTGGGGACAAACGCCCGGAAGGTGAAGTAGTCAAGGTGCTCAAAAGAGCCAATTCCAAAATTGTGGGCACATTTGAAAGCAGTAAATATTTCGGCTTTGTAATACCGGATGACCGCAGAGTCCCGGGAGATATTTTTATTCCGAAGGATGAGGTCAATGGTGCAAAACCGGGTTACAAGGTAGTAGCGGAGATCATCAAATGGCCTGACCATAGGCGCAACGCCGAGGGTAAAATTGTTGAAGTCATTGGAGATATCAATACACCGGGAAATGATATCATATCCATATTGAAATCCTATGATTTACAGGAGTCCTTCCCGGAGGAGGTTCTCAAACAGGCTGAAAGCATTCCGGAAAAAATCGATGAGAAAATGCTCAAGGACAGGCGTGATCTGAGAAAGCTGAGGATGGTGACCATTGATGGCGAGGATGCCAAGGATCTTGATGATGCGGTGTCCATTGAAAGGCTGCCCGGGACAGGATACCGGCTGGGCGTCCATATAGCGGATGTCAGCAGCTATGTGACGGAGGGATCCCCCTTGGATGTGGAAGCCTTTAACCGGGGTACCAGTGTTTATCTGGTTGACCGGGTCATTCCCATGTTGCCTAAAAAGCTTTCCAACGGAGTGTGCAGTCTGAACCCTCAAGCGGACAGGTTAGCCTTTACGGTCATGATGGATATCGATTTTACCGGTAAGGTGATCAACCATGATATTTTTGAGAGTGTCATACGTACTACGGAAAGAATGACCTATACCAATGTATATAAGCTGCTTGAAACAGAGGATGAGGAGCTTTCTGCCCGATACGGCCCGTTGGTGGAGGACTTCAGAATAATGCGGGAGTTGGCGCTGATCCTTCGCAAGAAACGAATGGACAGAGGTGCCATTGATTTTGATTTTGATGAAGCTAAAATCATTCTGGATGAAAAAGGAAAGCCCATTGATATACGAAGATACGAAATTACTATTGCCAACAGAATTATTGAGGAGTTTATGCTGGTATGCAATGAGACGGTAGCCGAGCGTTTTTACTGGGCGGGCGCGCCCTTTGTTTACAGGGTGCATGAGGATCCCGACAGCGAGAAAATAATGGCGTTTGCCGAGTTTGCTCACAATCTGGGATACCATCTCAAAGGTCTGAACAAAATTCATCCCAGAGCATTGCAGGCGGTTCTGGATCAGGTGAAGGGTTCAAAGGAAGAAATGATCATAAGCACTGTGATGCTGCGGTCTCTGGCAAAGGCTAAATACAGCCATGAGAATCTTGGGCATTTTGGGCTGGCAGCTAAGTATTATTGCCATTTCACATCACCGATCAGAAGATATCCTGATCTGATTATACACCGATTAATGAAGGAAGTGCTCAAGGGCGGCATGTCGCAGGAGCGTGAGGAGAATCTTCTGAAGCAGCTTCCCGAGATAGCCAGGCTGTGTTCTGCCAGGGAAAGAGCTGCAGATGAGGCGGAGCGTGAGACAGAGGACCTCAAAAAGGTGGAATATATGCAGGAACGTGTTGGTGAAACCTTTGTCGGAGTGATATCCAATGTGACTTCTTTTGGCATGTTTGTTGAACTGGAAAACACAATTGAAGGTCTTGTGAGGGTCAGCAATATGGATGATGACTATTATGTATTTGACGACAAGCACTACTGCCTGATCGGTGAAAGGACAAAGAAGCGTTACCGCATCGGCGATGAAATCAAAATACGTGTAGCACGGGCAGATATCGCGACCAAACAGCTTGATTTTGTTATTGAGGAGGAAGAAGGCGGCAGAATCAGAAAAGGTGCCGCTGCGAAGAACAAAACAGATAAACCGGAAAAATCCGGGACAGACGATAAATTACCGAAATGGAAATATGCAAAAGACGGAGAAGTAAAAGGTGGATCAGCGAAAAGTAAGTCAACAAGAGGCGCTTTCAAAGATAGACAAGGAAATCAGACGGCTGATGCTGAGAAGGATTCTGACAGAAGATACGGAAAGAACCGCATAGGAAAATCGGAAAGGGACTTCAGAAAAGGCAGACAAAACAATAAATCAGGTGGGGCAGCAAAAGGTGATGCGTTTACAGTGCCGGTTGGTATAACGAAGCTGGCGAAGAAAAAGCTCAAAAAGCCTAAAAAGATTAGAAGAAAGGAAAGTCAATAAAAAAACAGGTAGAGTTAACTTTTGAAGGGAATAGTGACCCGGTTCAAAGACCGGGCTGCTCCGCAATGGCGGTAAAAAAACCCGGCTGCTTTGACGGCACCGGGTTCTGTGCACCTAGACAATAAAGGCTTTGATTTCATTACAGAAATTATCACAATCGTCTGCGTGTACTTCTACCCTAATGGGCTTGCTAAGATCAAGACTGAATATTCCCATGATAGATTTAGCATCAACCACATAACGACCTGATGTTAAATCTACATCAAAATCATATCGGTTGACGACATTTACAAAATCTTTTACGTCATTGATGGATCTGAGCATGATGTTGAATGCTTTCATAATATATGGCCTCCGTTCCTTTGAATTAATCATCTTATAAATTATTTATGATTGCTTTACTAAATGATATCCTGTTTCTTACAGCAAGTCAATTACGATATTGTTAAATATATTTGAATTTACTATAACGAGGCCAAGATGTAAGAAAATATTTCTACAAACAAAAAAATCCGTTGAATCGATGTGTTATAATAAACAGATCATGCAGAGCGCATTTGCGGTTAAATTGGAGGATTTATGAAGAGGGTTGCCTTTTTTACTTTAGGCTGTAAAGTAAATCAATATGAAACAGAGGCGATGGCAGAAGCCTTCGAAAATCAAGGCTATGAGCAGGTAGGCTTTCATGAGGCTGCCGATGTCTATGTCATTAACACCTGCACAGTTACCGGACTAAGTGCAAGAAAGTCCAGACAAGCGATCCGCAGGGCTAAGCAGTTAAATCGGGATGCCATTGTCGCTGCAGTGGGATGCTATCCCCAAACTGCAAGGGAAGAGGTGGAGAAGCTGGCTGAGGTTGATATTATAGCAGGAACTGCTGACAGAATGAAAATACCTGACTATGTGGAAGAATTCAAAGCCGGCAGAAAGAAAGTATCTGCAGTCGGGAACATTATGAAAAACCATGCCTTCGAGGATTTGAAAATAGAGCGGTACAAGGATAGAACAAGAGCATTTTTAAAGATACAGGAGGGATGTAGCCAGTTTTGTTCTTATTGCATCATACCCTATGCAAGAGGACCAATCAGAAGCAGACCTGCCGAAGAAGTAATCCGAGAGGTTAGAAAGCTTGCTGACGGCGGCTTTAAGGAGATTGTTCTGACAGGAATTCATATTGCCTCATACGGAAAGGATCAGGGAGATATCAGGCTCCCGG
Source organism: Bacillota bacterium (assembly GCA_023435925.1). Taxonomy (GTDB): domain Bacteria; phylum Bacillota; class Clostridia; order Acetivibrionales; family DTU013; genus JAEZLF01. The sequence continues at coordinate 7,923 of JAEZLF010000067.1, read as the reverse complement.
AGTTAGTCAGCCAAATTCATGAGGTGGATGGGATTGAAAGGATACGTATCGGGTCCATTGAGCCGACATTGGTAACAGAGGAATTTGCAGCTGCAGTGGCACAGCTTGGAAAGCTTTGTCCCCATTATCACATTTCGCTGCAGAGCGGCTGTGATGAAACGCTAAAAAGGATGAACCGGCGGTATACGACTGCTGATTATAAAAAAGCGGTAGAGCTGCTGAGAGCTAGTATACCCGATGTTGCTATAACCACGGATGTGATGGTTGGCTTCCCCGGTGAGAGTGAGGATGAATTTGAGAAAACCTTTGAATTTCTTTCGGATATCCGGTTTGCCAAGATGCATGTGTTCAAGTATTCACCAAGGAAGGGCACTCCTGCAGCCGAATTTGACGGGCAGATCGAAGGGGCTGTGAAGGAGGAAAGAAGTGCCAGGGTGCTAGCTCTTTCGGAGTACTGCATGACTGAATTCAATAATCGGTTTATCGGCAGGAATATGCCGGTGCTGTATGAGCAGGAAATAAAAGAAAGGGCAGGTTTTTTTGAGGGGTTGACTCCTAATTACATAAGAGTCCTGTCAGCAGGAAATAATAGCTTTATTGGGAAAATCATCAATACAAAGCTTGTAACGGTCAAAGAGGATTATATTGCAGGTGAGACTGCAGAAACGGAACAATAACAATGTGTTTATGCGCATTTTTCACAAGATTCGGCACGCAATCATGTTGGAAATAACGGTTAAATCCTGTTGCATAAAGAATCCGTTTGTATTATGATAGACCTATGTCAAACATGTGTTTTGTGCATCGTTTAATGTCCGCAGAGGGACGATTCAGACAGCAATTTGAACAACGTCACAGTCCCCCTCCTCTTAGGTGGGGTTACCGGTTGAAAAAGCTGTCAGTAGCGGGTTACAATCTCCCACTGACGTTGTTCAAACGCCACGTTTAGGCGTGGCGCACGAAGTGCAGCGTAGGGCGAATTCACTTTGCCCGCAGCGAGGGGGTATGGGGGCTTGCCCCCATTGGAAATTGAAGGCAGGAGAGTGTTTTATAATGGCAAACGGCGAAACCATGATGTTCAAAATGGACAAGGACAGGGAAAATGAAGCCCGGGACATACTGTTTACGGTATATCAGGCGTTGAACGAAAAGGGCTACAACCCGATTAATCAGTTGGTGGGCTATATTCTTTCAGGTGATCCGACTTACATCACAAATCATATGAATGCCAGAAGCGTTGTGAGAAGGCTAGAGCGGGATGAGCTGCTTGAAGAGATTGTAAGATTCTACCTTAAGAATAAGAAGTAAAAAATGCCCCGACAAGTTCGGGGTTTATTTATGTTCTCTGCTTTGTAATGGAGGAAGCATGCAGTATACTGAGCTAGGAAATACAGGGATAAAAGTATCAAAAATGTGTTTTGGCGCATTGATAATAGGGCCTCTGCAGTCCAATCTGCCGGTGGCAGAGGGGGCCTGTGTTATACAAGCGGCCCTTGAGCGCGGTGTTAATTTTATTGATACGGCTGAGCTTTACGGTACATATGATTCTATCAGGGAAGCAGTAAGGGGACTGGCGGACAGACCCGTAATTGCAACAAAGTCTTACGCCTATACGGCGGATGGGGCGGCGGCTAGTGTTGAAAAAGCACGAAAAGGTCTGGACACCGATGTCATTGACATTTTTATGCTCCATGAACAGGAAAGCAGATTGACGCTTCGAGGGCACAGGGATGCGCTTGAGTATTACCTCAATGAACGTGAGAAGGGAAGAATAAGGGCTGTGGGAGTCTCTACCCATAACATTGAGGTAGTAAAGGCTATTACCGGTATGCCGGAAATTGATATAGTACATCCTCTGGTAAATAAGACTGGAATCGGTATTGGCGATGGTACAATAGACGACATGCTTGAAGCTGTGAAAGGCGCATGGGAATCGGGAAAGGGAGTGTATAGCATGAAACCCTTCGGCGGGGGTAATCTGCTCCATTCCTACGAGGAGTGCATAAATTTTGTACTGGATCTTCCATACATCCATTCTATCGCTGTCGGTATGCAGAGTGTGGATGAGGTTGAAATGAATTGTCGCAGGTTTGAGGGGGAACCAATACCGGAAAGCCTCAAAAAATCCATTGCAGCCAAGGATAAGCATCTGCATATAGACTTCTGGTGTGAACGCTGCGGAAGGTGTGTGGAAAGGTGTAAGCAGGAGGCGCTGGCCATAGTGGATGAAAAAGTGGTTGTGGACAGAGAACGATGTGTTTTATGTGGCTATTGCGGCAGTGTTTGTCCCCAATTTGCCATAAAAATATGTTGAACAACGTCACAGTCTCCCATTGGAAATTGAATAATCAGAAGATGTATGAAGAGGGTTATATGCGAATATTGGGTATTGATTTTGGAGATAGTAGAATTGGTGTAGCAATAAGCGATCCAATGGGCTGGACTGCACAGGGACTTGATACAATCCATTGGAGAGGCAGCATGGAGAGGCCGGCGGAAGAAATAAAGCGGCTGGTGGACCAATATGGTGCAGAAAAGATCGTCATCGGTCTTCCTAAAAATATGAACGGAACGATAGGGCCAAGTGGTGAGAAAGCAATGGAATTCGGTGAATTACTTTCGGAAATCACCGGCCTGGAGGTGGTCCGGTGGGATGAAAGACTGACAACGGTAGCAGCGAATCGAATGATGCACGAGGTTGGTATGAAAACCTCAAAAAAGAAGGGCTCAGTTGATAGAATTGCTGCCGTATTAATATTGCAGGGATATCTTGACAGCAAGGCGAAATAGAGGTAAGTTAATAGTGTCCATTCTTACTGAATAAATGGACTTAAAGGAGGCTTTTCATATGGAAGATGAAAGAGATGATATTGTCATACTGGTTGATGAGAACGGTGATGAAGTCGAATTTGAACACATTGATACGATTGAGATGAAAGGAAACGAATATGTTGTTCTTGCGCCGCTTGAAGAAGAGGACGCAGAGGAACAGGACGAAGAAGAAGTTATCATATTAAAGATCGAGCATAATGAAGACGGAGAGGATTCGTTTGTCACACTGGAAGATGATGATGAACTGGATGAAGTGTTCAGCGAATTTCAAGCGAGAATGGAAGAAGAATTCGGTTCAGAAGAGTGAGAGCTTAATCCCATGAATAGAGAGTCAGACTTGTTCTGGCTCTTTAATTTTTACGTTCCTTCATTCGTATTTGTTGCTGCTTGAAAATGTACCGAATGATATTCTCCTGATCCTTTTCACTAATATCGATATAGTGTAAGCCTAATTCGTAGCTTTTTAATTTTTTGACTGTGAGCGGAGTGTTTCTTACTACACTGCATTTGGTAAATATCTTATAGGTATCATCAAATTTAAATTCTGCATCAACCTGTGAATCTATGGATATATCTGTATCTGAAACAACACATATTCCGGAACCGCTGATGTTTTTTGAAAAAGCCTTTACGGGTGTTGCTTCATCGCCGTTCCGGCCTTTTCCATCCGGCCACAGCAGAACATCTGTCACGTAATCCAATCTGAAATGGGTTCTCCTTTGCATCCTCATAAGCTCAGAATCAGCCTGAACAATGAGGACTGCAATATTACCCCGGAATTCTCTTCCGGTTACAGTAGCGTCAAAGCCAAGCAGACCGTATTTGATATGTACAAATGTCAGGCGGATCTGTTCCTGTAATGCTATGTATTTGAGTCTGGCTTCATATATCGGGGCAGAAATGATTATATGACCATCTTCCGAGTGATCAAGAAGCTGGCTGACGTAGGTGGTTTCTCTGGAGTCTGTTCCTTTCTCCTCACTATCCTTTTCCAGCAGCTCCAGCTCAAGCCGTGTACCGATTTTAATATTTTTCAATGTCATTTTCATTTTTCGTTTCTGCGACTTTCTTCGAATTATTTAAGACCTTATATACAATTATAGAGGGGTATACGGATTCTTGTCCAGTCAAATTTTAACGTTTCATAAATTGTCTGATGAAATGGCCTTCATCATTGTTCTATCAACGCCATGTTGAAGTGTTATAACGAGGCCAAGATGTCACTCACCTTTATACGTGACGGGTACAGTGTTGGTTTGCAGGTGGTGAGCATATTACCCAGGATGCATGGGCGAGCAGCCGGGTTGCATGGACGAGCAGCAAACGTAGTTTGCGACCAGCCCGCCTCGTTGAAACACTACTATGGTAAGAAAATTTTTCTCCAAACGAAAAATTTTCTTTGAATGGAAGTGTTATAAGAAAATATTAGAATTTAGAGGAGTTTTTATTGGCAGGATAGAATTATAGGAGGTGACCAAAAGCGCTTAAGTAGTTATATATTAGTGCTTTCACGGTTAAGGCATATTATCCATGGGGGGAACTTAGATGTACAGAAGAGTCATAGCTTGTATTTTGGCATGTCTGCTATTAACAACGTTTGCAGCCTGCGGAGAGTCCAAAACAGAGGGTGCGGTACCTGCTGACGTTCAAATCGAAGAAACAGCTCCGGAAGAGACTCCGGCAGTTGAAGTGGTGCCGGAGCCTATCGTGGAAGAGCCTGCTCCTGCTCCCGATGATTTTATTGTTCCAGGTGAAGGTGTACGACCGGTAGCCGTCATGATTGATAATGAAGGATCCAGGGTTCTGCCTCAGGGAGGCTTAGACAAGGCGCAAATTGTATATGAGGTAGTCGTGGAAGGTGGCCTTACAAGATTAATGCCAGTTTTTTGGGGCATGGATCCGGAAATGATCGGTCCGGTCCGGAGCTCAAGGGATTATTTCCTGGATTACTGTATGGAATATGATGCCATCTATGTGCATTTTGGCTGGAGTCCCCAGGCACAAGCGGACATACCAAAGCTGAAGATTAACAATATCAACGGACTCTATGTGGGAAATGATGTTATATGGGATTTGACAAAAGAGAAGGGTAACTGGCAGGATTCGTACACATCCATGGAGAAGCTGCTGGGATACGCACAAAAGAAAAAGTATGCAACGACGACACAAGTGAAATTCCCGTTTTCATATAATGCGGCAGCGATCACTCCTGAGTCAGGTGAAGCGGCATCCATTGTCACTTTAAAATACCCGGGAATGACATCAAAATATGAATATGACAGTGAAACAGGCCTATATAAACGCTTTCGCTATGGAAAGCCACATATGGAGCGGGTTAGCGGCAAGCAGCTGGAGACAAGAAATATTATTGTCCAGTATGTACCCAACTACAGTATTAAGGGAGATAAAGCCGGCAGACAGGAGATGGATACGACCGGCAATGGCAGCGGATATTTCATAACGGGAGGCAAGGCAGTAAAAATTAAGTGGTCAAAAGAGTCAAGACGTGCTCAGACCAAGTATACAGATGAGGCTGGAAATTTGATTACACTGAACCGGGGACAGACTTGGATTCAGATTATGCCGACTACGTCGAAGGTCACGATAGAATAAATGTAAAACAAATGTTATATAATCGCTTTGTTGGGTATAAATAAAACAATAATAATATTGTCTTGAAAGGATGGTTCAGTTAAATGAAAAAATTGTGGAGATGCAGTGTCTGTGGATATATTCATGCGGGAGATGAAGCTCCGGATGCTTGTCCGAAATGCGGAGCACCAAAGGAAAAGTTTGTCGAGATCAGTGCGGAAGACTCAGAAAAAATTTATATGTCAGACAGAACGAATGATATCCATATGGAAATTATCACGCTGGCAGGAAAAATTCAGGCCTTGGCTAAAGAGGGCATCGAAATCAATCTGGATCCTCCTTGTGTTGCTTTATTCAAGGATGCAGTAAGGGAATCATGGGTGATCAAGCAAAGATCCAAAGCGGAGATTGAGGGACACATGAAAAGGGGCAAATGGTAACAGGAAATCATATTTAAGAGAATAATATATGAAGGGCGGACTTCAGGAGCATATCCTTGAGAACTGCCCTTTTTTACTTTTATGAGATCCTGTTTTCCACTATTTCAATAGTTAGAGACCTCTTTTTCAGGTAAACTCTGATCATGACCGGATAGCTGCTGTCATTTCTGAATCTGAAATCAACTCCCCCATAATGAACGGTAGCATCTTCACCTTTAGGAACGTAGTACACATCTTTGGAATGGAGGTGCCTTTCCAGTATTTTGAATCCACATTCCTCAACCGCATTATATAATGTGGTTGAAACCTGACATATGCCGCCGCCGATGGCGTCTTCCAGCTTAGGTCCATTTTTGGTTTTGACGATAACAGGTGCTTTCTGATAGCCCTTCGATTTGGATATACTGCCAACTGTCTGATTAAAGGAGAATTCCTGGCCGGGCTGTAAAATGAAGCCGTCTATTTTATTCGATGCTATTTTGATATTATTCACTCTTGAGGCACTCCTGTTCAATAAGGGAGTTCTATAATTGCCAATCACTATAATGTTTTTCGAAAGCATTTTAGATGTAACTGTTGGTTTTACATTTTCCATTATCGGTTTAATCTTTTTGCCCTCACGGGCATTCAAAAGAGCTTTTAAGGTCTTCTCTACATTTACTTTTTTCCCGATCTGGCCTGGTTTTATGTGCCAGGTATTACTGTCCAAAGCAGCATCCAGAGGTTCCTTGTCTGTTTTCTCAGCAATATTTTTTATGCTTAAAAGCGCTTCCGACTCGGCCAGGTTGCCAACATTTTCCTCCCCTAAATATACATTCTTTTTTATTCTCCTCTCCATTGGGGTGTATTCAATACTTTTAGCAGAAGCGGAATCCAGCATATTCTCATTTTGCGGTATTTCCAGTGGCAGTTTATTATTTTGCGGAACATTTCCTTGCTGCAGGATATTTTCTTGTAGGCTTTTTTCACTAATGCTGTTTTCGCGCATTATCTTTTTCGATGACTCACCTTCTTCTACAGAACTGCAGGAAGCAGCCATCATCATTGCAAGTATTAGAAGTGCAGCGCTTAGCCACTTTTTGATATTGTAGTTAACCATAATTTTCATAAAATAAACTGTCACCTCTGCTTTATTATGAACGCAATGTGAAATTAAATGTGTAGATATTTTTTCTATTCATTGTATTTCATTTCATTTTAAAAAACGAATCATTGAAGCTTTCTGATTTGAAATGTGCGCACAGGGAATATATAATGATACTACTATTGAATCATTCGGAGGTAACAACAGGTGAAACACATACTCGTTCTGATCCCGGTTAAGGAAGTACATAAAAAGCTTCTGGAGGAGAAAGCTCCTTCTGCAAAATTCACCTATGCGGACCCCAAAAAAGTGGATGCTGCTTTGGTTCTCGATGCTAATATTATTATTGGTTCTCCTCCTGCCGCAATTGTAAAGGAGTCGAAGAATCTGGAATGGTTGCAGCTCCAAAGTGCAGGGGTAAACGAATTTGCAAGGAAAGGTGTAATGCCGGACGGTGCAGTGCTTACGAATGCTTCAGGCTCATACGGTCTTGCTATTTCTGAATATATGCTCGGCGTTCTATTAGAGATGTATAAAAACCTGCATCTATACAGGGATAAACAAATGCAGGCGGATTGGTCCTATGTGGGAAGTATCCAGGCTATTTACCGATCCACTGCCCTTGTGGTTGGATTGGGAGACATCGGAGGAGAGTTTGCCCGCAAAATGAATTTATTGGGTGCATATACCATTGGCATTAGGCGGAAGAGCACCGACAAACCGGAATACCTGGACGAGCTTCACCTGATGGACAAATTTGAAGAGATTTTACCTCGGGCGGATATTGTGGCGCTGAGCTTGCCGGCGACCAGCCTTACCGAAAAAGTAATCAATCCGGGTACATTGAAGCTTATGAAGAAAAGTGCCGTGTTAATCAATGTTGGCCGCGGAAGCTCTGTAGATACAGAAGCTTTATGTGATGCACTGGAGAGTGGACAAATTGCAGGTGCAGCGCTGGATGTGACAGATCCCGAA
>JAEZLF010000286.1 GCA_023435925.1 Bacillota bacterium | reverse complement strand
CGTAAGAGTTCTGCCCGACAGTTCCATAGTAAATTTTTTTGACATAAAATGCCTCCTTCTGTAATGCTACAGATCAGATAGCAGGCAGTTTCCAGAAAACGGACACCAGAAACCGCATTAACGAGTTCCCATTAACCTGCCAATGCGACCTCTAGTCTCTGTTCTCTGTCCACTACATTCAACTTCCGTCTGTAGAAAGTTTCATTTATATACAGTGCAAATTTTATAACAAATCTCTGCACTTGTATTCTATAGTATTGCACCAATATGTAAAAATAATGAGCGGGAAACCCCGCTCACCATTATTTTCTCAAATTGAGTTTTTCGATTATTGCACGATATCTTTCGATGTCTTTGTCCATCAGATAATTCAATAATCCTCTTCTGGCGCCAACCATTTTCAAGAGCCCTCTTCTCGAGTGATGGTCCTTTTTATGAATTTTCAGGTGCTCGTTAAGGTGATTGATTCTCTCTGTAAGAATTGCAATCTGTACCTCTGGTGAGCCGGTATCGCCTTCATGCAGCTTATACTTCTCAATAATTTCCGTCTTTAATTCCTTTACCATAATAAATACCTCCATTTTTTATTAACGCCATGAGCTAAGTAATTGGTCGGAGTGTCCAGCAACCGAGCACATGGTTGAATTGTTGCACTAAAGTATTCTAACATAAAGCAATCACAAAGTAAATGATTTATTTCATGCAAATGCTTTTAATCATATTATCCCTCATTTCCCTTCACGCTTGGCACTATTATTGAATTTTTCATCATCCGAACATATTTTTCAACATGTGGTACGCAGTCCACTCCGTATTGTTCCACAATTTTCACAATTGCGCTTCCCACAATCACGCCATCGGAAAATTCAATAATTTTGCCAACCTGTTCCGGTGTTGAAATTCCGAATCCCACTGCGCATGGAATATCGCTGACTTCTTTGGCAATCCTTATCATTTCCCTGGCATCCCCGCTTATTTCTTGTCTCACCCCGGTCACGCCCATCGAAGAAACGCAGTATATAAATCCCTGTGCTTCTTTTACAATCATACGGATCCTTTCGCTGGATGTAGGGGCAATCATAGATATCAAAGCAACATTGTGCTTCGAACAGAATGGAAGCAGTTCATTTTTTTCTTCATAGGGCACATCGGGTACAATGACTGCCTGAACCCCCACTTCCTCGCAATTTTTCATAAACCTCTCAGTGCCGTAAGTGAATATTGGATTTACGTAAGTCATAAATGCGATAGGCACATTACAGGACTTACGAATTCGTGCCACCATAGCGAATATCTTATCTGTAGTAAACCCACCTGAAAGAGCACGTGCATCCGCCCTTTGAATCACTTCTCCTTCCGCTACCGGATCAGAGAATGGGATACCAAGCTCAATTAAGTCTGCACCGGCCTGCGCCATACGAATGACCAATTGTTCCGTGATTTCCATGGATGGATCCCCTGCAGTGATAAATGGGATAAATGCCTTTCCTTTTTCAAACACCTGATGTAATTTATTCATATATCTGAGCCCCCTTATAGCGCGCTATAGCGGCAACATCCTTATCACCCCTGCCGGAAAGACAAATGACAATAATCTGTTCCCGACTCAAAGCCGGCGCAATTTTTTTTGCATACGCAACTGCGTGTGCGCTCTCGATTGCCGGGATGATTCCTTCTGTCCGAGAGAGGTATTCGAACGCTTCTACTGCTTCATCATCCGTAACCGGTACATATTCCGCTCTGCCGATGTCCTTTAGATTCGCATGCTCCGGCCCTACTCCGGGATAGTCAAGACCGGCCGAAATAGAATAGACCGGAGCTATTTGACCATACTGATCCTGGCAAAAATATGATTTCATGCCGTGAAATATCCCTGGTGTTCCTTTTGCCATGGTTGCTGCGTTCTTCACGGTATCAACCCCATGTCCTGCGGCCTCACAGCCAATCAGACGGACATTTTTTTCTTCAATAAATTCGTAAAACATTCCCATCGCGTTGCTTCCGCCTCCAACACAGGCCATCACAACGTCGGGAAGCCTGCCTTCCTTTTCCAATATCTGTGCTTTAACTTCGCGTCCGATGACGCTCTGGAAATCCCGGACAATTGTCGGAAATGGATGAGGTCCCATGACAGACCCAAGCACATAGTGCGTATCCTTGACCCGCTGCGTCCACTCTTTCATTGTCTCGTTCACCGCATCCTTCAGCGTTTGTGTGCCGCTTGTCACTGCATGCACCCTTGCCCCCAGCAGTTCCATACGGAAAACATTGAGCGCCTGTCGTTCGGTATCCTCCTTACCCATGAAAATTTCACATTCCATCCCCATTAATGCGGCGGCAGTTGCCGTAGCTACCCCATGCTGTCCCGCGCCGGTCTCTGCTATGACCCTTGTTTTGCCCATACGTTTGGCAAGCAGCACCTGCCCAAGCACATTATTAATTTTATGAGAACCCGTATGGTTTAGATCCTCACGTTTAAGATAAACCCTGGCCCCACCCAGATCCTTTGTCATCTTCTCCGCAAAATACAATAAGGATGGCCGTCCCGCATATTGATTCAACAGCGCATTCAACTCGGCGGTAAATTCAGGATCCTCTTTAAACCGGTTATATGCCTCTTCGAGCTCAATCACAGCATTCATCAGTGTTTCAGGAATATACTGACCTCCATATATTCCAAATAGCCCTCTTGACATCTCCGTCATCTCCTTCTCAGACATTTTAATTAAAAATTTTGCAAATAAAAAAGCCCTCATCCCTGAAAAACAGGGACAAAAGCTTATAAACTTCTGCGGTACCACCCAAATTGACGAAAAATCGTCCGCTCATAATGTATACTATCATATACATCCCAACGGATAACGGAAAGGGATCTCCGTAAGCGCCTACTCTTTAATCATTTCGGGCTTCCCTCACAAGTCCATTCAGAATAACCTTTGTAACCGCATTCTCACCATTTCTTGGATGTTGTACAATGTAATACGTACTTACGCACTCAACATTCAAGGCGGCTCTCTTTATACAAGTAATCATTCTTACTCGTCTTGCTCATAGGTTTTTTATATTGTTTGAATTTTAACACCGATTTCCAACTAAGTCAACAGTGAATTTCGTTTGGAACCTTTTTTTGTAAAATCCTTTTGAGAACCTTTTTACACGGATGTGAACCTTTTTATGTCAACAAGAATATGATGTAAAAAAGAGTGTTCTAAACTTTATGAACTGGAGGGAGCTTGATGGAACCGAATGAAATAAAAGCTGAGGCATTCGAAAAAAAGCCGGTTGTTGGCTCTGAAAAAGCTGAGGCATTCGAAAAAAAACCGGTTGTTGGCTCTGAAAAAGCTGAGGCATATGAAAAAAAGCCGGTTATTGGCTCTGAAAAAGCTGGCTGCATGGACAAAGGCATTGACATGTGCAAGCTTCAATATTATTGTCCACAGCCAATCATCGGAGCAAGACTTGCACACGCCTATGTACCTTTTCAATTCCTTTGCTGTCTCTACAACCCGGAAAAAGGTCTTCAGCAGGGCACTATTTTCCCTGAACTCGACAGACCTTACGGGACAGATCCGGAATATCTATTTGACGCATAGACCGACATGGATTATTGAAGGTAAAGGAGGTTATTTGAATGGTTGACATGCAGGAAAAAATGCTAATGGAATTAATGGCAATTGAATTTATGGCTGTAGACTTAAATCTGTATTTAAATACACACCCATGCGACGCGAAAGCGCTTATGATTTTTATCAGTACAGTACAAAGAGCCAATATGGTACGAAATAATTATGAGCGTATGTTTGGTCCGATAACAGCCAGCGCCAGTAATTCATTCCCCTGGCCCTGGATTAGCAACCCATGGCCCTGGGAAGGTTGATGAACCACTAAAAAAGGAGGTTGTATAAATGTGGGTTTATGAAAAGAAACTTCAATACCCGGTTAAAATAAAAACTTGTAATCCCAAAATGGCCAAATATGTGATTACGCAATACGGCGGGCCTGACGGCGAACTTGCTGCTTCCCTCAGATACCTGAGTCAGAGGTTCAGTATGCCGACGGAAGAAGCAAAGGCTACATTGAATGATATAGGTACAGAAGAACTGGCTCATCTTGAAATGGTGGGCTCGATTGTTTACCAGCTGTGCAGAGGGGTACCGGCAAAGGTATTGGAACAGGCAGGTCTCGGTGCCTACTATTCCGACCATGATCATGCCGTATATCCGGCCAGTGCAGCGGGAGTTCCTTTTACTGCTGCCTATATTCAGTCCAAGGGTGATCCTATCACAGATCTGACGGAAGACCTGGCTGCTGAGCAGAAAGCCCGGGCAACTTATGAGAACCTTATAAATCTCAGCGACGATCCGGATGTCACCGATCCGCTGCGTTTCCTCAGGGAGCGTGAAATCGTGCACTTCCAGCGTTTTGGAGAAGCATTGCGTATTGTTCAGGAAAGGTTGGCTCAAAAGCCTTTCTTCGTCCAAAAGCCTGCTTGTTTGAATGCTGAGCCTAATATTGGTGTAAGCCCTGCAGCGGAAGGCAAAAAGTAGACGTTACGTACCTATGAAATTCTGATAATCTGAATGTTTAAGCCACAAGCTTTATAAATCAAGACTTGTGGCTTTATCATTTACCTTCTTGCAAAACAACCTTCTCTTGCAAGAAAATTTAAAATTTTTCTTTTGGTAGGCTGCGGAAATTCAGGATATTCCCGTCTGGATCTTTGAACTGAAACGACCGCGCTCCCCAAGGGTGCGTAGTAGGCTGATTTAGCACATTAACGCCCAATAGCAGCAGTCGTTTATATTCGGCATCAACATCATCGACATTGAAGCCGATAATCACATTGTTCGCGCCGGCCGTGGAAACATAGCTGAACACCGCATTTTCCTGTAAGGACGCAACACAGTCAAATGTGAACGTCACCCCTCCTGCTATAAGGAATGAATGAACCCCGTCGCCCTCTGCGGTACTGTCAAAAACCGCTTCATAAAAGACGCGGAGACGGAGCACATCCTCTGTGATTAGGCAAACATCCGTAAACTGAATAGACATTTTGTTTCCTCCTTACTATCTAAAGGTGACATTCCTCGGTTGTGGTATTTGCAGGAGTGTTACCTTACCTATTGCTGTTCTATAGTAAACCCTGAAATGATTTGCAGGGCACCTGCCAGGTCGCCATATGTCTATCACACCGCCTTCTGTTTTACGAAGAACAATTCCGGGTCGCCTTCGTCAAGAGCGTCTATTTCACCGCAGAAAGTATATCCGGATTTTTCAAGCAAATTTCTCATCGGCTTGTTTGATTTGTTGGTTGAGGTAAAGAGCTTTTGTGTCTTGCACACATCAAACATATGGTTCAGCAGTGCCGAGCCAATGCCGCATTTTCTAAACTTCTCTGCTACCATTAGCAGTTCTATAAAGCCGTTTTCAAAGAATGTATAGTTCATAATTGCAAAGCCTTTTATAATACCATCATAGACTGCAATATAACAATCGCAATGCTTAATTGCATGACGAATTAGGTTCGTACGGCGAAATGGGTCCATATCGAGTATGTATTGTAAATCTGATTCTGTTGCGGTTTTGATCCCGTCAATAAGAGCACCATCGTGATGGAGTGGTTTTATCGCTTTCACCATGCTCAAATATTCCCGTATTCCGGCTTCTTCCTCCTGCCGGTATATGAAGCTGAAATGCAACGCAACCGTTAATGCCAGTGTGTGAAACAAATCACACATCACTTCTATCGCCGACCAAATGTCTGCATAACTACTACCGGAGTATGTAGCAGCATATTGCGCATACAGTTCCGGCGGGAGATATCTCTTAAAATACTTGCCGTTCTTCCCTACGGAAAGGTTGAAGCCATGCTGTACACCGATGTACCATTCCATCATATAGTGCAGTTCGGCACGGACTACCTCATTCAGCATGTTCATGACATAAGGAAGCTCATCTCGCGCAATACCCTTTGCAACGTTATTCAGACACCACCAAAAGTTATTACAGCAGGAGTAAAAAAAGAGAGGCGAAGGTGGCTTGATGTGCCATATTTCGTCATTCGGCGTCGGAAGATGTGGAATCAATCCACTTCCGTTGTCTTTATCCAATAATACAATCGCAGGTTCTCCGTCATCCATGTAATTCGAAACGTTAACCTCAAAGCTCAAATCCAGCCGGTTTCCGTCCGGGTAGACCATCATGTAGTTGAAATGTCCGCCGCCGTCCGGCCAGCGCATAGCCTCCGGCATTTGCATGATGAGAGGCTTGCCGAATTTTTCTTCAACCCATGCAGGATTGTTGTAAAAGGGCTTCATATCGGTTACAAAATAGGCGATGTCATAATCCTGGTAGCAATCCTTTGGCACGGCGGAGTTCGCCCGTGAACCGACCAGCAGTGCCGCTCGAATACGCTCATCAGCTTTAGCCACGTCTAAAATCAAATCCATCATTTCCTGTTCGGATCTCATGGAAAACATCCTCCAAGTCCATTAAAATCAAAATATCCAACAGAAGAATAACTATGGCGGAATATCCTATACTCAACTTTTTCTTAAATCAGCCTGTCTTTCCGGAAGCCCGATGTTATAAAACGCCATGTCGCCTTTCTGTTTGTCAGCCAAGCGATCTGAGCGTCGTTCCTGGTGTTATTGAGCATTCTTGGTATAAGAAATTTTGCAACCGTATCAGGTTTGTCTGCCAATATGTTAAACAACTTTTTGAACTTTTCTTCCAAAATGACTTCTGACTGTTCTCCGTCCGGCGTTTTTGTAATGAAATCGGTCAACACCATACCAGGTGACAGTCTCCCCGCTATTACACCGGTACCCTTTAATTCCTTGGCCAGCCCTTTCATAAAGTATGTTAACGCATGCTTGGTAGTGCCGTACAGTATTGTTTTGAGCTGTATCATGTTGTTTGAGCCAAGGCCTTCCATGCTGTATATCGCACCATACCCCTGTTTTAGCATTCCTTCAGCTGAAATTTGTGAACCAAATATCATGCCGGTAATATTCGTTTGAATAATGCTTTCGGTGTAGGTCTCACCCGTTTCCCACAAAAATACATGCGGTGTGTTTTGCCCCGCATTATTAATCCATATATCTATCTTCTTCCAGTGTGACAAGGAGGTATCCCAGAGGTTTTGTAAGCTTGCTTTTTCCTGGACGTTGCATGGGACATAGATGTATTTCCCCTCAAAAGGCAGCAGTACATTATGAGATGCTTCTGCCAGAACTTCACCCCTGCCTGACAGTGTAACATTACATCCGGCTCGCAAAAACTCCCTTGCCATAGAAAAACCAATGCCTCGTGTACTGCCGGTTATCACAACATTTTTCACAAGCATCCCTCCGTTACCTTACGTTTAGCCACTCGAACACAGGCTCGAGATTTTCCTCTTTTACACCGTCAAAACCGTTTTCTATGATAGTAATCGATTCTTCGACTCTTTCATCTTTCTCCTTGCGAGTTTTAAGCATTTTTACAAACATAGACATCATAATTCTATCCATGCCCTTTAGTTCTTTCAAAGGGAAACAACCGCCGCGCAGATAAAAAAACGGTATACCTTCAATTTGGTTCCTTGCAATGATTGTTTCCGTATCCGGCTCAGCGGTTCGTCCGGTACCCGATCCGCAAACAGCTTTGACATTATGCTTTCGTAGTTTATTAAGACCCTGTATCTTTCCGACTTTCATCCAGCCGAGAAAAATGACTTCTTCATCTTTATGAATCTTTGAAAGCTCTTTTACCCGAAAGCTCTTTAGTCCTGTCTTTGCAGCGATCATGTCAGCATACTTCTTGGTAAAACCCGTTTTTGATTCGTAAACAATCACCATTAAGCTTCGATCTCCTTTGCGAAAATTTCATCGCGCTCAGTTTTTATCAAATTGTTTAGTGCTATTTTATCACATTGCCTCTTTGTGTAAAAGAACAATGTTAAATTCAGGAATTTTATTGGCATTTTTCTTTTTTGTAAAATCTGATTGCTGGCATTGTTGTCCAATGAATATATAAATGGTCAGATATGGTGCTAATCGTTGACAAATTAATACCGTATAATCCAATAAGAGATATGATATTTGTTTATCACATCTCTTATTGGATTTCTATATTAATCATGTTTGACTTTATTGATATCTCTGCGTTCTAATTATATTAGAACTTTTTAATGGAATATAACGAGGAAAGATAGCATTGCTATCATGTTTTAAACTGCCTGCCTTTGTGTAAAGCGCATCAGGAATTCCTTTGTCCTTACGTTCTTGGGGTGTTCAAATATATCCTTCGAACTTCCTTCCTCGCAGATAAGGCCCTCGGACATAAAAACAACATGATTGCTTACGTCCTGTGCAAAGGCCATTTCATGAGTTACAACAATCATGGTCATCCCATCCGCGGCCAGATTTCGCATAACCACCAGCACTTCGCCTACCGTCTCAGGATCAAGGGCTGAGGTGGGCTCATCAAAAAGCAATACCTCCGGGTCCATTGCGAGTGCACGGGCGATTGCTACACGTTGTTTTTGTCCACCGGATAATTGATGCGGCTTTGCATTTATATATGGCGACATTCCAACCTTCTCGAGATATTGCATTGCGTGTCTTTTTGAATCATCCTTATTCTTTTTAAGCACCTTTGTCTGTCCTATCATGCAGTTTTCAAGAACAGAAAGGTTATTGAAAAGATTGAACGACTGAAAAACCATTCCAACATGAGTTCTGTATTCGGAGGCATTTACCTTTTTATCCGTAATAGGTACGTCATGGTACCGTATTTCTCCTGTAGTGGGTGTTTCTAAGAGATTAATACAGCGCAGCAGTGTTGATTTCCCTGAACCTGAAGCACCGATAATAGAGGTTACATCACCCTTTGATACAGTAAAATCAATATCCTTCAGGACGACATTTGTACCAAAGGTCTTGCTCAAATGGCTTATTTTTAATATTTCGTTACTCATTATTATACCCCCCTCTTCATTTCAGGTCCCCGCAGCATTCCGCTTGTATGCGCAAGTGTGTCAGTAGTAGCCAGGTCAAAGTTTGCATTCCCGTCCAGCATCTTTTCCCATTTGCGAAGAAGGAAGGAGGTTATTAATGTCATTATCAGATACACAACCATGGAGATGGACATGCTTTCAAAATACCAATAGTACGCTCCGGCAGTCTGCTTTGCCGAATAGAACAGCTCTACTGTTCCGATAACACTCAAAACAGAGGTATCCTTGATATTAATAATCAAATTGTTTCCTATTTGAGGGATTATATTCCGCAGCGTCTGCGGGAAAACAACATAAAGCATAGTCTGGAAATGCGTCATACCGATTGCCTTAGCACCCTCTGTTTGCCCAAGGTCTACTGAGATAATGCCGCCGCGCACGGTTTCTGCCATATATGCGCCGGTATTAATCGATACAATGAAGAAGGCCGCAGTCCACATGCCCATGTTCAAATTCAGGTACATCATAGCTCCGTAATATATGAACATTGCCTGAACAATCATAGGTGTACCGCGAAATACCTCGACGTAGATCTTTGAAATAATATTCGCCAACTTGAGTAATGCGCGCTTTAGAAAAGAATCGTTACTTTTTACTGGAATAGTCTGTATAATACCGACGATAAAGCCGATCAAGCAGCCGATTACCGTGCTTACTATTGCTATAACAAGTGTTGTGGCGGCGCCTCGCAGGAAGGATCCGTAATAATTTGTTATCAAAAAGATGATTCTTCCCAAGAAATCAGTTGGTAGTGTACTCGACATTTGGAAAAGCTCCTTTCCGGTACTAAGCTGGATAAAATTGTGCAGATAATGCTGATTATTGCCGGTTATACTGGTAAGCATAGCCTATAGAAAAAAGAGAGCAGAAGTTGAACTGCTCTCAATTTATATGTACTACTTATTCTGACAGCGGCTGTACTGAAATAGAATCCTGCATCATCGCTTCATAGTCATCGGCAGTCATTGTATCAAGTACGCTGTTGATTTTCTCAACCAGCTTGGTATTGCCCTTCTTGCAGCTGATACCAATATTGATTTCCTCTTCAGACACCTCATAATTATCGTCGGTCCCTGTGAAATCCATAAGCTTCAGGTCAGGGTATGCATTCACTGCAGCAAGTGCCGTGGGGTAATCGGTACATACCAAATCAACCTTCCCTGATTGTAGCGCTACAAGCATTGCAGGTGCAGTTTCCTGTGCCGGAAGAATATTTGCATTCTTTATCTGAGGAAGACAAACATCGTACCAAACGGTATTGATCTGAGAAGTACAGGTTGCGCCCTCAAATCCTGAAATTCCCTTTGCTTCGGCGTACTTTCCGTCAGCCTTTACCAGTGATACAAGAGATGCGTAGTAGTATGGCTTGGAGAAATCTACTGTTTGAGCACGCTCAGCTGTAATCGATTGTCCACAGATACCTGCATCAATTTCACCGGACTGCACTGCCAGCGGAATGGAATCCCAGTCCAACTTATGTATTTGAAGAGTCCATCCATTCGCATCGCAAATTTTCTTTGCCATCATTACGTCGTAACCGTAAGCGTAATCACTGCTGTTAAATATTTGAACACCTCCGTTGGAATCTCCGGGCTGTGTCCAGTTATACGGGGCATATGCGCATTCCATACCTACACGAAAAACATTTGTTGTCAAAACAGATTTGTTGTCAGCTCCACACCCTGTAAGTGCAATAACAAGAATACAAATTGTGACGACTGATAGAATCTTTCTTAGCATTTGATTTCCTCCCTTTTATTTTAAAATTGTGACAAATAAAAAAACCACAGCGGCTAAGCAACCATGGCAACGAACGAAGTTTCGCAGCAATGACAGCGCTCCGCATTTGCGGCAGTCCAACGGATATTTTCCGTCGTCCCAGGCAATCGTATTCTCAGGCAAGAATTAGACCCTTCGGCAAAAATCCCTTTCCCCTGCAGCAGCTGCACTGTCATTAGCGGCATGGTACTGATGATTTTCGCACCTCTATCATTAAATATATTGAATTAAATATATGTCTTTTTTGATATTATGTCAAGTATGTTCTTTGTAC
>JAEZLF010000229.1 GCA_023435925.1 Bacillota bacterium | reverse complement strand
GATTTTGGTTATACAGCATCGGAGAGGCATGAACATGGATTTGTCGGATGGAAATTGCTGCGGGATGTTGAAGAATTAAAAGCAGCTGCTGATATCATCAAATATCATCACATACATTGGGATGAATTGGTCTCTTCCTATACGGACGGGGAGAGTATTTCATTAGGAAGCTATATCATTCATCTGGCGGACAGAATTGATGTACTGGTCCAAAGAGATACAGAAATTTTGGGTCAGCGATCCTATATCGAAAAAAACATTATGGATGGTTATGGGAAAATGTTCATGCCAGAAGCGGTAGATGCATTTCTGAAGTTATCATCCAAGGTTCATTTTTGGTTCGATCTCATATCGCCATTTGGGATTGAACAGATTGTTACAAATTTGATGGATTTTTCTAAACTGACTGTAAATGAAGATAAGCTGCTTGCATTGGCAGGTGTATTAACGAAAATAATTGATTTCAGGAGCAGCTTTACAGCCACTCATTCGATTGGAGTTGCGGAATCTGCCAGAATCATGGCAGCGAAAATGAATTTTCCAAAAAGTGACGTTCAGTTGATGAATATTGCAGGGTTATTGCATGACCTGGGGAAGTTAGCTATTCCGGTCAGCATCCTGGAAAAGAACGGAGCATTGACTGAAAGCGAATTTAATATTATGAAGCAGCATACATACTTGTCTTACCGCATTTTGGAAAGGGTGCCTCAAATGGAAAAAATAAATCAATGGGCATCTCTGCATCACGAAAGAATGGACGGGAGCGGCTATCCGTTTGGATTGAAGGGAAAGGACCTGAGCATCGGATCAAAGATTATGGCGATCAGTGATGTCTTTACTGCTTTGACAGAGAAAAGGCCATACCGGCATGCATTATCCACGAAAAATGCTGTTGCGCTGATGGAAGGAATGGTGAGCAAGGGACACCTTGACGGTGAAGTATTTCTTGCACTTAAGTCTCATATGGATGAAGTCAATGAACTGAAGTTGACAGCACAGTATAACGTATCAACTTATTTTGAAAGGCTTCCTATGCATCTTTCTTATGGCAGTTAATAGCTTGTGGCACAGGTGCAGTTCTAGAGAAATTATTTTGACAAATTATATAAGTTATACAAAAAAATGAAGGAAAATGTAAACCAATGAAGAATATGTTACATGTTTATTAGTCAATATGGTGGGTGATAGATATGAAGCATGTTTCTCAAAATTTCAGCCTTGCATCGATCACTAAAGATGCAGACATACCTGTGAAGTATAAGACTGAGTTTATAAATGAAATTATAGCGGCAAACCTAAAGAATGAAAAGCTGCTTGCTTACATTCTGATTTTTGTTGATCTACTTCTGCTATCCATTGATATTGCTGTGTCAGATTTTTGGACAAAAAACTATCATATTTTCGGTAAATTTGCCAGCGGGCATATTGCATTGTTTCTCATCCCTTCAATATTTTTGCTGCTGGTTTTCATTGGTGAAAAAATTAAGATAAACCGTATCTTGTTTTTTAAGTTACTCCACCTGCTTCTGATAACGGCAGTAATGGTTGCATGTGCATTCATAGCTGCCGATAACGCAAGCTACAATGTGCAGCCGTTTGCATATATCGTTGCAATGTTATGCATAGCATCTCTGATACTCCTTGAAAATTATGAGCTATTGATTGTCTATGTTTTTACCTATATCATTTATCTCATAGAATTATTCAAAGCTCATGTAGACATTCGGTATCAGGTGGCAAATATGATATTTTTTGCAGTACTCCTTATTTTAGTATCGGTTATTTCAAATATCAGGTATGCAGCTTTCAAGACGAGCTTCCTTGATAAAAAGACAATTTTGAAAAAAAGTGCTGAGTTCAATGAATTATCAACTTTACTGAAAGCAACCATTGATAATATTCCTGATACCATTACCGTAAAGAATACAGAACGTGAATTCATTCTTTGTAACAAGGCTGCAATGAACCATTACAAAGCATATAATGCGGTGCAAAAAAATACGAAGTGTTATGAGTATATGGGACGTAACAGTGTATGCCCGGACTGTGTGACAAGTGATGTCATGATTAGTAATCAGCCTGCCAGAAAAGAAGTATATCTGGATTGCTCTAATAACTGGCTGGACGTAAGAGCCTATCCTATTTTGGACAGCTCCAATCATGTAATAAAGATTGTTGAACATATAAGAGATATCACAGTGCAAAAAGAGACTGAAATGCAGCTTCAACGCAGCTACTCCATCCTGAGAGCTCAGTTGGAGGCTTCGCCGGATGGGATTTTGATTCTGGATAAAAATGATCAGATCCTTGCGTATAACAGAAGATTCATAGAGGTGTGGAACATACCGAATAACATTCTGACAACAAATGCTGCTGAATATGAATTTGAATTTATCTATCTTGGCAATGGGTATAGCAATGAATATAGAAGTAAAATTGAAGGATTGTTACATTATTTTCCTCAAGATGTAAGCAATCAGAAAATACTTCTCAAGAACGGCACGATTTTAAATGTATTCTCGATGCCTATACTATCATCACAGGTCGAGGCCTTTGGAAGGGTATGGTATTTCCGGGACATTACAGAAAGGGAGAGTATGGATGAAGCTCTTCGTAAAAGCGCAGCAGAAAACGAAAAACTACTTTTGGAAGCGAAGCAGTTCGATGTACTGAAGAGTGAGTTTTTTACAAATATATCGCATGAATTCCGTACCCCGATTAATGTGCTGCTGGGTATACTGCAGCTTTTAAATATGTTAAATGTCGATATTCATGATATTCAGCTGAGGGAAAAGCTGAAAAGATATTTCAGTATTATGAAGCAGAATTGCTACAGACTGCTTAAGCTAACGAACAACTTGATTGATATGTCCAAGCTTGATACAGGATTCTTCGAGATCAATCTTCAAAACCATAATATTGTCCAGATTGTAGAGGAGATAACCTTGTCTGTTGCTGCTTACATAGAAAACAAGGGGATCAGCCTGGTATTTGATACGGATGTAGAGGAGAAGCTTATTGCAGTGGATGCAGATAAAATTGAAAGAATCATTCTCAACCTGCTTTCGAATGCAGTGAAATTTACGAAGGAAAATGGAATAATACAAGTGAACATGAAGGATAACGAGGATACTATTGAAATATCCGTTAGAGATACAGGAATTGGTATTCCTGCAGAAAAGCTCGATATTATTTTTGAACGGTTCAGACAAGTAAACAGTTCGCTTTCACGGGAAAATGAAGGAAGCGGAATAGGTCTCTCACTAACAAAAAATCTTGTTGAACTGCATGGCGGTACTATAAGAGTTAGCAGTGTGCAGGGAGAGGGATCGGAATTTGTTGTAGTACTACCCTGCAGGACCGTGAACGAGGAGATGATAAAACCAGTTTTTTATACGACGCAGAACCATGTAGAGAGAATCAATCTGGAGTTTTCTGACATTTATTCGCTATAGCAGATGGAAAAATGTGTGCTTTCATGCAATGGTACAGAAGATATCGTCAGCAAGCCATAATATTCGGAGGTATCCATATGAATACAGAAAAACGGGAAATAAAAATCGGAAAGAAAGGTGTAGGCAGCTGATACGTTTTCAAGGTGATTTTGAAAATAGCCCGTACCCGGCGGGAATGAAAAGTCTTATGAACACTCTAAAACATTTTATTGAGAAGCATTTTCATTCCGTTCAGCGAGTGACGGTCATTTTGCATAGTTATCAAAGTAACCTTGGATGTATACGATAGGAGTGCCTTTATCTCCGCTCCCCGAGGTTAAATCGCAAAGTGAACCGATCAGATCGGTAAGCCTTCTGGGAGTTGTGCCTTGAGCTGCCATGGTTCCTTTAAGGTCGGTTTCCTTGTTTCTGATATACCCGGCGATTGCTTTCTTCAGCTCTTCACCTTGCAGGCTTGCAAAATCATTATCTGCAAGATACTTTAGCTTCACTTCATTGGGAGTGCCACGGAGTCCTTCTGTATATCCGGGTGATACTACCGGATCTGCCAGCTCCCATATTTTTCCTACTGGATCTTTGAAAGCACCGTCGCCATATACCATTACTTCAATGGTTTTACCCGTTGCTTTTTTGAGATCGGACTGAATTTGATCCACCAGTGACTGACAATTGCGCGGAAAAAGCTTGACGGTTTCTTCAGTCGCTTTATTTGAACCCAGAAGACCATACTCTTCATTAAATCCACTTCCGTCAAAGGGTTCGGATAATATTTCGTCCAGACTGAATACTTTTTCACCGCCATTTGCCTTTAGTATTCTTTTTGTTCGAAACCTGGTATGAATATCGCAGGCCAGAACATCCTTCGTGTATTCCAGAATGCTATTCGGGTTGTTCGAGAATATAATTTCACACTCTGTACCGCATTCTTCGATGAGTGATTGGTAATAGTCAATATAATCAATTCCAGTGAAGGGGTGCTTCGGATATCCGAAGGTATCGCGGAATTGCTTTAAGGTAAGCTTATCCGACCATGGATTCACCCCTTTTTCGTCAAGTAAATCCAGGCTGATAAGAGGATTACCCACTTCATCAGAGGGATAATTCAACATCAGTACGATTTTTCCGACGCCTTTCGATATGCCGCGCAAGCAAACAGCAAAGCGATTACGACTCAAAATTGGGAAGATAACCCCAAGAGTACCTTTGCCGAATTTTTTGCTGATATCTCCGGCTATGGAGCCGGTACATGCATAATTACCCTGCGCACGGGCAACAATGGATTCAGTAAGTGCAACGATATCGTGATCCTGAACCATATATCCCTCAGCTTTTGACGCACTCACCACACAGTCTGTCACGATTTTGGCTATATCGTCACCCTGCTTGAAAATTGGGGCGCGGAGACCTCTTACTACAGTTCCTACCATTCTTTCCATTCTAATCTCTCCTTGACTATTCGGTTAAATTCATTAAGCCGACCCTAATTATTATACCCATTTACATGCTATAAGTAAAATAAATACTACTAATGTTCATTATAATGTAAGGTTATAGTTAGATATGGATTGGACGATTGTGGCCTAAATAGTCACTACTGCCCCGATGATCATAGTTCAAAATTGATTGACAATGATGGGAAGCTGTGCAAGAATATTTCAAATAGACGCTGCTTTATGGAAAAGCAATGAAGGGTTTTACGCTGGAACAGGATTTTTTATGAGGGAGAAGAAACCATGATGAAAAAGCGAATGATGGTTATACTTTTAATAAGCATGGCATTAATATTATTAGCATGCAGTGATATTACAACACGACAAACAAAGGATGAGGAAGAGCATATGATCGAAGTAAATACTGCAGGTAAAGTAGTAGAGTATACCAATATAAAACCGGAGGATGCTAGAAAGCGCCTCGAAAGTACGAAGAGTACCATTCTTCTTGATGTAAGGACTCCGGAGGAATATACTGAAGAACACATTCCGGGAAGTATATTGATACCTCTGGATCAGCTATCAGAAAAAGCTGCAGGGATATTGACTGATAAGGATGCGGAGGTAATTATTTATTGCAGAAGCGGAAATAGAAGTGTTACTGCCGCTAACGCACTGATTGAGATGGGCTATACACATGTTTACAATCTCGGGGGTATTAAAGATTGGCCTTATGAAAAAGAATCCGGTGCACCAAAAAATGAGTGAGGTTGTGTGATGTTTATGTATGTGTTTTCTATTGTTTTGATTGTTGCGTCAAATATTATGTACAATATTCTCCAGAAATCAACACCCCAGAAGGCCAATCCATTTTCGGCCTTACTGGTTACATATTTAACAGCATCTGTTATTTCTGCAGTAGTACTTCTATTTAATAGGAACGGTCAGAGCTTTTTTCAATCGTTCAAAAATCTGAGTTGGACGAGTGCAGCACTGGGTATTGCCATTGTGGGTCTTGAATTCGGATATTTAATGGCATATCGGGCGGGGTGGAACATCAGCATCGGATCTCTGGTGGCAAACATATTCCTGGCACTTCTACTGATTCCGGTAGGAGTTATCATCTACAAAGAAAGCTTCCAATTCACCAAAATTGCTGGAGCGTTATTCTGTATTGTGGGATTGATCCTGATTAATAAGTAGGGTGGGAGGGACTGTTTTGCCCTGTAGCTCGGAACGTATCGATGAAGTCAAGCGTAAGCTGAGAAGCCTCAAAAAGCTGGAAGTTAAAATTCGGTTCGGAGGAACGTTCCGTGCGGCAAATTTTAAGGATAATTCTATAGAGAAGCCCGAAAAAGCAGTGCTTGTATGGGATACTTTTTTTCATCTAGATAGGATTGCTCATGGAAGATACAGATATACGGCAGAAGATGTTGCTTCAATGAATAAAGAAGAGTACCGGAATATGCTTGATGAGTTTTTTTTCAGAGTTTATTATCAATACTATGTTGAAAACGGAATCACAGCCTCACATCTATATAACCCTGAAATACTTGGCTGGATGGGACTGCCTCTGGATGCCGGAGCCGAGGATATAAAGAAAAAATTCCGTGAATTGGCAAAAAAATATCATCCGGATACCGGTGGGGATGAAAAACGATTTATTGAGCTGATGGAGAATTATCAGAAGCTGCTTGAATAGATGCTAATCTAAAAAATCACTGTGTATAATTAAACTCAGTACAGTATTTTAAACTCAGTATTGTGCAGAAGGGGAGGTAAAGTGGTACGATGAAGATTGAATTGAGAGAGTGTTCGGTTCATGATGGCGACGATATTCTGAAGATGATAAGGGAGATCGGTCCCGGTGAAAATGGATTTATCAATAACGCATATGATATGAAGCCTGCGGAGTTCAGAGCTTTTCTTGCCAGAAACGCAGATTCGGCAAGAGGTATCGAACCGGATCCTGCAAGAGTTCCACAGACCTTATACTGGCTGATTGCTGACGGCTATCCTGTTGGAATGGGAAAGCTGAGACATTATTTGAATGTAAGCCTGAGAAAATGCGGTGGACATATTGGCTATTGCATACGTCCATCGGAGAGAGGTAAAGGCTTCGGTACCATTCTATTGCAGGAAATGTTGAAGAAAGCTCTTGAAATGAACATACCTAGTGCACTTATTACATGTGATGATGTCAACACAGCTTCACGCCGGGTGATTGAGAAAAATGGGGGTAAATTAGAGAAAGTTGCAAATGATGAATGTTATTATTGGATTCAGCTTGATGATGTGAATGGTATTCGGCAAATTCATCCGGACGACTATCCCGAAATGGAAGCACTTTGGAGACAGACTCCCGGCATGGGTTTAAGTGAGGCGGATTCTGAGGCAAATATTCGTAAATTTATCTTACGCAATAAAGGGCTGAGTTACTGCTGTAAAAAAGAGAATAGAATCATTGCGACTATTTTATGCGGACATGACGGAAGAAGAGGGTATATCTATCATATGACAGTGACTCCGCAATACAGAGGAAAAGGCATCGGGAAGCTGTTGACAGAGAAAAGTCTGCAGCAGTTGAAGAATGAAGGGATAGATAAGTGTCACCTTTTTGTATTTGCCAACAACGAGTTGGGAAATAGATTCTGGAGCTCGACTGGCTGGACAAGACGGGACGATATATTTTCATATTCCAAAGAGGTATAACGAAGCGAATATGCATGGGAGAGGATTATATTGTGCAGATATTGGTTGATGCAGATGCTTGTCCGGTAAAGGAGATCATCGTTAAGATCGCAAGGAGACATCACCTTCCTGTGACGATGCTGATAGACACGAGTCATGAACTGGAGGATGGCTACAGCTCCGTGATCACAGTGGACAAGGCCAGAGACAGTGTAGATATTGCGCTGATTAACCTGGTCAAAGCCGGTGATATCGTTGTAACACAGGACTATGGTGTGGCAGCAATGGCACTTGGCAAGAAGGCCAGGGCTGTAAATCAGAATGGTTTCATTTATACGGATAACAACATTGATAAGCTGCTGTTCGAAAGGCATTTAGGGCAGAAATTACGGCGGGCAGGCAAAAAAGCAGGTGGAAAATCCATCAACGCCAAGAAACGTGTAAAAGCCGATGATGAAAACTTTGAACGAGTTTTCCGCATGCTTGTCGATGATGCCGTATCCGGTTAATCCATTGCATCCGGATATACAGGTGCACTCGGATAGTCGGTGTGCATCCGGCTAAACAGATGCACTCGGATAGTCGGTATGCAACCGGCTGATCGCATCCGGATAGCTGGTTTGCATCCCACAAATGGCATCTAATAGTAACATTTTTTGAAAGTCCTCATAAACTATAGAAGAACATAATGTATATTATGTCACATTAATTGAATGTAGTTCTCTATCTGACTATCAGCGCAAGCCCCACAGAAGCGTTGCGGTTTGTATGATGCCCGGATAAGAAATTAGTTCATCTTATATGTTTAATGAGGGAGGCTTTCAAATATGTTATCTTGTGTGGAATTTATAAAGCAATCATTGGAAACACATCTTTTCTTTGGAAGAATCATGAAAGAGCATTCCTTTTTTCTAGAAACAGGTTTTACTCCAAAAGATGCTGCCTTTACCAATCAGGCGGATGCTTTCAGAATGGCGTTTGATAGCCTTTTGGCTGAAACGGTTTCTCTTTCCAATGGCGTTGTGAGTCCGGATGTATTGCAATCCGGAGAGGTCGTTACACAGTACACACTAAATGCCGAAATGCAGTCGGCATATTTTACCG
>JAEZLF010000179.1 GCA_023435925.1 Bacillota bacterium | reverse complement strand
AAAATTGTTGCTAATCTAGTGGATGTGAAAATTGACACTGCTTGGAAGACGTGGTACCATTTTTATCATACTACGCAATATGAGGTTATTGATTATCTACGATTGGGATGACTTATAAGCTAAAGTTTAACCTTATAGAAGTAAATACAAGTATGGGAGGAAAAGATGAAATTTATCTCATGGAATATTGATTCACTAAATGCAGCATTAATAGGTGCTTCAGAACGTGCTGTGTTATCTCAAAATGTATTAAATACGATTTTAGAGCACAACCCAGAAATTATTGCCATACAGGAAACAAAGTTATCCTGCGATGGACCCACTAAAAAACATTTAGAAATGTTAAGTGATAGATTTCCGAATTATGAAGTTATATGGAATAGTTCGGTAGAGCCGGCACGCAAGGGTTATGCAGGTACCATGTTTTTATATAAGAATAATTTAGTACCAGCGATTACTAATCCAGTAATAGGAGCGCCAGGTACCATGGATGCTGAAGGTCGTATCATCACATTAGAATTTGAGCATTTCTACTTAACACAGGTTTATACGCCAAATGCAGGAGACGATCTAAATCGTTTGGAAGATCGTCAGATTTGGGACATGAAATATGCCGATTATCTAGTAAGCCTTGATAGTGAAAAACCGGTTATTGCAACAGGGGATTTTAACGTTGCACATAAAGAAATAGATTTGGCTCATCCTAATAGTAACCGTCGTTCAGCAGGATTTACGGACGAGGAGCGTCAAGGTTTCACGAATCTATTAGCCAAAGGTTTTACTGATACATTTCGTTATATTCACGGTGATGTGACTGGCATTTATTCTTGGTGGGCTCAACGTGCGAAAACGAGTAAAATTAATAATTCTGGGTGGAGGATTGATTACTGGATCGTTAGTGATCGGATTGCTGAAAAAGTATTGAAGTCTGAAATGATTGATTCGGGGCCACGACAAGATCACACCCCAATATTACTTGAAATAGATTTATAGATAATGTTTCGTAAGCATTACTCTTGCTGACGGAGAAAGGCCTGGCCAATGAAGAACTAACATACGGACAAATTAGAATTTGTATGGGAGAACAAATAATGACTATAGAAACTGACAGATTGGTTCTTAGAGAAATGAACATGGATGATTTTGAATCGCTTTACAATGTTTTGGCAGATTCAGACATTATGCAGCATTATCCTTATACTTTTGATGAAAAAAGAGTAAGAGGTTGGATTGATAGAAATATTGAAAGATATAGAATATTCGGATTTGGGTTGTGGGCGGTTTGTATCAAAGATACCGGTGAAATGATCGGTGATTGCGGTTTGACAATGCAAAATATCGGTGGTGTGATTAAACCTGAGATTGGATACCATATTCGCAAGGATATGCAACGTAATGGCTATGCAAAAGAAGCGGCAATAGCGGTAAGGGATTGGGCATTTGAGAACACACCTTTTAATGAGATATTCTCATATATGAAATATACAAATGAACCGTCTGCAAAATGTGCTGTTTCCTGGGGATGCCATCAGACTGATGAATTTAAGGATGAAGCAAATGAGATAACAAAAGTTTTTGCAATTACAAGGTGCGATTGGAGAAGACTTCTGTAACAGACCTTAGATAAAAGGTTTTCAGACTTTCGGTAATATTAACCGATTGCTGGAAACCTTTTTTGGCTCGTTAAGCCAAGTAAGTCTGAATTTAACTCTGTAAGAAACTCAACCCTTAGTTGAAGAAAACTAAACCTATATGTTATTGTAGTGACATTTTATGGTGGTATAATAAAGCTGTAGAAAAGCTCTTATTAATAAAAGTATAGGAGGTATTTAAGTGGTTTCTATTGGAGATAAAATAAAAAGCCCATCGCCACTTAGATGTCTAAGGATACTAGCCTATAAGCCAGCTTCCTATATATCTTCAAGGCATCTCGAAATAGTCCTTAGTTAGTGATCGTGGGCTGTGTAGAAAGCGTTTGTTGTATAAGAATAGGTGGATTTAGTTTTCCTTAGATGATGCAATTGTTGCTACCGGAAAGGTGATTTTAAGGGTTCCACTTTAATTATTACAAGGGTTAAAAGCACTAATATCAGGCAAGAATTGTGGATTAATAAGGACATCCTTTAGTTGGCTAATTAGCCAGTTCCACTGCCTTTAAAGGTGGTGTAATAGTATTTTCCTTCATGATTTTGAAAAAAGGGAAGGGAAAGAGCTTCGTGTTGACCGGAAAAGATAATTTGCCAAAGTTTGTCCTTTTGTTGACTGGCTTCTATTTAGCAAGTATAATAAATCATACAAGTTATATGGATAATCTTTGGAGGTGGACCCTTGAAAGAAAAAGATAATGACGATAAGTATATGGGTACAGCGATTTGGACCGAAGGGCCGGATTGTAATCCCAAAGGAAGTAAGGGATATGTTCGATATCTCTCCAGGGGATACTTTAATCGTCCTTGCGGATGTTTGCGAAGGGAATTGCATTAGAGAGGTTTGATCGATTTAACCAAGTTGCTGATGCTTTCTTTTCAGGAAAAGCAAAAGAAGTATATCCTGAGCAAACAGAAAAAGCATCCATATTATTTGCAGAGTCAATTAAAGAAATGAGAGGAGAAATTGATTATGAGTAGAATAGCCTTTTTTTGTATTCCGGCCCATGGTCATACCAATCCTACCTTGGAGGTGGTGAAGGAATTGGTCAGGCGCGGGAATGAGGTTCGGTATTATTCATATGACAGCTTAAAAGAGAAAATAGAAGCAACCGGTGCTCAATATATCTCCTGTGATTCTTATGATATACAGATGAAGCTTACACCACAAGACGGTGAACGGATTGTTAAGGATATCGCATTTTCAACAGAGATTTTAGTGAAGACAACATTAGCTATGGATGACACGATTATCGATGAAATGTCACAATGGAAACCGGAATGTATTGTTGCAGATTCCATGGCTATGTGGGGCAAATTGGCCGCCTATAAGCTTTCTGTTCCATTTGTTTCTTCCACCACTACCTTTGCCTTTAACCGTTATTCTGCCAAAATAATGAAGCAGGATTTTAGCCAATTAGTTAAGCTATTGTTTTCTATACCTAAGGCAAATAAGATATTTAAAAAATTACAAGCAAAGGGATATCCGGTAAAAAATGTTCTATCTGTTGTGCAAAACGATAATGATACTAATACGATCGTATATACATCACCGGAATTCCAGCCATGCGCTGACACTTTTTCCGATAAATATACCTTTGTTGGTCCATCGATAAGAACTTTAGCTTATGAGGTTATAAAACGACAAAGGAAAGCAATTTATATCTCTATGGGAACAGTCAATAATATGATGGAGCATTTTTATAGAAAATGTTTTGCAGCATTAAAGGATTCTGATTTGGACGTTATTATGTCTGTAGGTGAATATGTTGACTTAGAAAAGCTTGGGGAACCTCCGCAGAATTTCACAATTGCAAGAAGTGTGAACCAAATTGAAGTGCTACAGCAGGTAGATGTATTTTTGACCCATTGTGGAATGAACAGTGTTAGTGAAGCCTTATATTATAAGGTGCCTTTGGTTATGTTTCCTCAAACGCCGGAACAGGGTGGTGTTGCGTATCGGGTAAATGAATTGGGTGCCGGAGTGTATTTGAAGGAGGATACTCCTGATAAAATTAAAGCAGCAATCATGACAGTATTGCAAAACCAAGCCTATCAGCAAGCTGCAGAAGAAATCTCAAAGGGGTTTCATCGGTGCGGAGGTTATAGATTGGCAGCTGATAAAATTGAAACGCTCATCAAAGACAATAAATAATTCGAGATGAAGCAAATCGAACACAGCATAAGGTTAATGATTTTATTGTATTCATTGCCACTAATAAGTTGTGTTTGTCACACCGATCTACACCCCGGTAATGTGATTATTACAGAAAACGGGTTAAAGGTAATTGACTGGTGTGATACCATGTGTGACTCTCCTTGGTTTGATGTGGCCAGGACTCTTTTGATTTTTGAGAGCAGGACGGAAGTGACGGGGTAGTAGATTAAACGAAGGAGGAATAGATATGAGAAAAATCGTTGCGCTTGAACATATTACTCTTGATGGTGTCATACAAGGACCGGGTGGCCCCAAAGAGGATACCAGTGGTGGTTTCACGTATGGAGGATGGATTGCGCCATACTCGGATGAAATTCTTGGAATGCTGCTTAGAAAGCAGATGAATAGTACCTTCGATCTATTGTTAGGTCGCAGGACCTTTGAAATTTGGGAACCATACTGGCCGCAACATGGGGATGCATGGCCAGAGGTTAACCAGGCAACCAAATATGTTGCCTCGAATACAATAACATCAAGTGATTGGCAGCCCTCCGAGTTTTTGAGCGGAGATATTGCCAAAAAGATCACTCGGATGAAGCAACATCAAGGACCGGATATACATGTTTGGGGAAGCGGGGATCTTGTGCAGACTCTTCTTAAGCAGGACTTGATCGATGAGCTTTGGTTGATGATCTATCCGATTACCTTAGGATGTGGGAAACGATTGTTTGCTGAGGGAACAATCCCTGCCTCCTTCCAGGTTACAGAAAGCACGGTTACGCCAAAGGGCGTTATTATTGTGAGGTATGAGCGTACCGGCACAATGGAATAGAAAGGGAAGCTGTAAGGATAATAAGTAATAAAAGGGTAGGTTCATGGTGAATGGAACCTACCCTTGTTTGTATTTATCCTTGAGAGGATACGTTATCAGGAGATACTTCCTCTTTGTACACGATGATATCATTTCATGGAATCCGGATGAGGCTGCTGTGAACTGCGAAACTGTGTTGGGGTGATTTTGTAATATCGCTTGAAGGTCTTCGAAAAATAATTGACATCCCCAATTCCGCAGTACTGTGCGATGGTTTGAATCTGGAGAACCGTGGTACGTAGTAGTTCGGCTGCATGCTTCATACGTCTTTTGTTGACATAGTCGGTGAGTGTCCTGCCCACTTCTTTTGTAAATAGAGCGGACAGATGGCCACAAGAAATATTTTGTATAGCTGCCAGAGTATGTAGGGACAAATCGCGGGATAGGTCTGCTTCGATGCAAACTAGTGTTTTACGGATGGGTAACGAATAAGCGGACATAGAATGATTTTTTACCAGTCGGCAATAAGTGACATTCATTTCTGCCATCAATTTGTAACCGCCTGAGGTCGAGCTCACCAACTCAATTTTCCGAGCAAAATCGGAAGAAACACGATTCAAATACAAGGGATGTACACAACCCCGTTCAGCAGCTTTTCGCATCAACGTATTCATAATGATACTGTAGTTCTTAATATTACGCACCGGATCGGCTACACGTTGCTCGAGGGACATCTGACTCAAATGGGAGAGCATTAACTCGGATTTATGAGTCATTCCATGAGAGACAGCAGTGAGTATTTCATTCTCATAGGCATAACGCTGCTCCATGGCCTGCATACTCAACAATGTATTTTCTTCTGTAAGCAGGTCCTCCTTTGAAGAAGAGGGAAAGGATATTGGAAGCTCTTCCTTCCCATCCTCAATGCTGTAAGCTTCATTGCCCCATAAAACATCCGCAAAAGAATTAACAACAGAAAAAAAGAAGCTTTCGTCAGTCAGTACGGGAATGTTGCTGTAATAGTACTCCATCTCTTTGAACCTCGAAGGAGGAACCGATAAAAACTCCGCCTCCTGAAGCAGCTGCTCCGTGGTCAGCTTCATTGACATATAGGGACCTATCATCAGCACAGTGGCACTTTTGTCCGGTAACAGCAGAAAAAGATAGTTACATAGATAGGGATCCGTGAGCTTGTATATGGTATTCTGTGGTACCTGAAAAGGTTGTTCGCAGAAAAAGCGTTGGTACTCTGCCTCATGTCCAAGAAAGCTCCGCAGCCCAAAGTCAGGAGGTGCTGCAGGAGGCTTATCTGTTACTAGCTGAATAATTTGAAGATGCATCTTTTGCAGAATATGATGCACAAAATTTAACTCCGAGAGATACCACATACACAGCCTCCAATTTATATTCTAAACAAAGTTAACAAAAATATGGTACATATTTCATTATTATCATATATTCTTAATATCATTTCAATAGATTATCTAATAAAAATACGAAATCATCTAAAAATATTACTCACGGTAAATATCCCTTATTGATAAAATGATTACAAGATGTTCAAAGCAGTGTTAACTCCTCCTTTGAATAATAAAATGAGAAAAGGGGTAATCAAATGAATAAGAAAGTCCAATCTGACAAAAAAGGCTATCGCAGGTTTGGTATGCGTGACAGTTTTGCTTATGCTGCAGGCGATTTTGGATGCAATATGAGCTTTGCCCTTAAGGGTACCATGGCACTTTTTTGGACACAATTTATGCAGATGGATTCCATATTGTATGCTGCACTGTTGATTGTAGTGCAGGTTTGGGATGCCATCAATGACCCACTTATCGGTTCCGTTGTTGACGCTGACAAGAGACAGTACAAACGCAATAAATTCCTGTCCTACATCTTTGTGGGCTCCATTGGTCTTATCATAGGAGGGGCTCTGTGCTTCGTTCCCTGGCCGAGTGCATCTGTTGCTGCGAAGGTCATTATATTCATCTGTGGTTATGTTATCTGGGATGCCTTCTACACCATTGCCAATGTCCCATACGGTTCCCTGCTGTCCCTCATTTCTAAGGAACCCGCCGATCGTGCCTCTTTATCAGCGTGGCGCTCCGTAGGTTCTTTGGTTGGTAACATGGTCCCTATGGTTATCCTTCCCTTCATGATTTATGACAAGAACAACAACATTGTTGGCGAGCGCGTTTTTTTTGTAGCTTTACTTATGGGAATATTGGGCTTCATCGCCTTTCAGTTCATGATTCGAAATACTGAGATTAGAGTTGAGGAGTCGGTCAAATGCAACGAGGACCAACCCAAGTTCAATGTGTTAAAGGCGATCAAAAACTTCCTACATAATCGACCGGCTGTAGGTGCAACGGTGGCTGCCATGGGTATGTTCTTGGGGATGCAAGGAGCTACCACAGCGGTTCAGGTTTTATTTCAATCCTATTTTGCTAACGCAAGGATTTCCGGAGTGGTTCAGCTTTTTGCAATGATTCCAATCTTTTTATTTACGCCCTTGGCCCGTAAGATGGTAGTGAAGTATGGCAAAAAAGAGCTTTCGGTATTTGGTTCTCTCTTTAGCGTGGTGGCATGTGTGGCAATGCTGATATTGCCAATCACCCCTGATATGTCCGGTTTGATGATTTATATTATCTGCCAGCTAATCAATAGTCTGGGTATGGGTATATATTCAACAGTATCCTGGGCTCTTATGGGAGATGCGATTGACTACAATGAATGGAAGCACGGAGTCCGCGAAGAAGGTGTTACATATTCTTTGCATTCCTTTTTCCGTAAGCTATCCCAGGGTATCGGTCCCGCTCTGGCTCTGGTAATCATGGCTACTCTTGGCTACGTGGAAGCAGATAAAGGAAATCAGACCTTTGAGGTGGCTTTGAATATGCGGTATTTGGTGGCTGCTCTGTACACAATGAGTGCTCTGCTACAGCTTATCGGTCTGGGCCTGATTTATGATCTGGACAAAAAGAAGCTTGCCAAGATGAATGAGGAGCTGGATGCCAAACGAGAACAACCTGTTGTAAATTAAGCGTTATATTGAGAACATAAGGATATATAGGTGGCAGACCGAGTAACCTTAGTCTGCCATCCGTATATCGTAAACTTAAGGAGGTACTAATTTGAGATCTATCATTAATTTTAACGCCAAATGGGCTTTTACCAAACAAGCAACTGAAATCCCCGAACAGCTGCCAATGAATTGGGATTGGGTTAATTTACCCCATAGCTGGAATGCGATTGACGGGCAGGACGGTGGGAATGATTACTACCGAGGAACCTGTTACTATGTCAAGGCCTTAGACAAAATGGATTTACCAAAGACGGATCGTTACTATCTGGAATTGCGAGGTTCTAACTCTTCGGCTGACGTGTATCTGAATGGCAAGCATTTGGCCCATCACGATGGAGGTTATTCTACCTGGCGTGTGGATATCACTGAGACCCTAATTCGTAACAATCTGTTTGTTATCACAGTGGATAATGCAGCCAACGACACGGTCTATCCACAGATTGCGGATTTTACCTTCTATGGTGGATTATACCGGGATGTAAATATAATCTGTGTAACCGAAGCCCACTTTGATCTGGAGCACTATGGAGGAGATGGCCTAAAGATTACTCCTGAGGTATGTGGTAAGGATGGTAGAGTGGAAGTGGAAGCATGGATTACTGATTTTAAAATGGGGCAGAAGCTCCGATATACCATTTCCGCAGCCAGTGGTCTTGAAGTGGCAAAGTTTGAGACTTTCGAAAGAAAAGTCGTATTAAATATAGCAGATATCCATCTTTGGCATGGTCGTAAGGATCCTTACTTATACAACGCCAAGATCGAGCTAGTAGATCAGGATGAAATAATTGATTGTGTATCATCCCGTTTCGGGTTCCGAACCTTTACGATAGATCCTGATAATGGCTTTATTCTCAACGGAGAGGAGTATCCCCTTCGTGGTGTGTCCCGTCACCAGGATCGTTGGAGCTATGGTAATGCCCTTCTACCCGAGCACCATAAAGAGGATATGGAGCTGATCTATGAGGCGGGATTTACCACCATCCGATTGGCACACTATCAACACGATCAGTACTTTTATGATTTGTGTGATGAGCGAGGCATGGTTGTCTGGGCTGAGATCCCCTATATATCACAGCATATGCCTACCGCCCGTGAAAATACCATCAGTCAGATGAAGGAATTAATTGTGCAAAATTATAATCACCCCTCCATTGTGGTGTGGGGACTTTCCAATGAGATCAGTATGAAAGGAGAAAATGATCCCGATCTAATCGAAAATCACAATATACTAAATGACTTGTGTCATGAGATGGACAAAACTCGTCTCACCACTATGGCGGTAGTATCACCCTGCCCCATCGACAGTCCCTATGTCCGTATCCCGGACACGGTCTCATATAATCACTACTTCGGGTGGTATGGCGGTGATACCTCCATGAACGGTCCTTGGTTCGATCATTTTCATAGTAAGTATCCAAACCTTCCCATTGGCTGCTCCGAATACGGCTGTGAGGCACTGAACTGGCATACTTCCCAACCTACCCAGGGGGACTATACGGAGGAGTATCAAGCATTCTATCACGAGGAGTTGATCAAACAGCTGTTCACACGTAAATATATGTGGGCCACTCATGTATGGAATATGTTTGATTTTGGTGCTGATGCGAGAAGTGAGGGAGGAGAGAACGGTCAGAATCATAAGGGTTTAGTCACTTTCGACCGTAAATATAAGAAGGACTCCTACTATGCCTACAAGGCCTGGCTGTCGGACACACCCTTTATACACATTTGTGGTAAGCGATACATCAATCGTGTCGAGGATATTACAAAGGTCACAGTATATTCCAACCAACCGGAAGTAGAGCTGTATGCAAATGGTGTTTCATTGGGGAAGAAGCAGGGTAAGCACTTCTTCTACTTCGAAGTACCCAACAAAGGAGAAACTACCCTTGTAGCGGTTTCCGGTGATCTGAGGGACGAGAGTAGGATCAATAAGGTTGAGGTCTTTGATGAGTCTTATCGTTTGAAGGAAAAGAATGCTATCTTGAATTGGTTTGATATTACAATGCCGGAGGGATATTTCTCGCTCAATGATACAATAGGAGATATCATGAAGACGATGAAGGGTAAGCTTCTATTTATGGGGATGTTTGCCAAGCTTCTGCCGAAAAAGGGGGATAAGGTTGCTGGTGGATTTGAAATGAATGAAGCCATGATGAGTATGCTGGGAGGCTTCACGGTATTGAGATTAAGCGGCATGATTGGGACGATGGGCATCAACCTGACAAAGCAGGATTTGCTGGATTTGAATGCAAAACTTAATAAGATTAAAAAGAAATGAAAAGATAAAAATATAAGACCTTTGAGATGGTAGTCGGATCCTTGCACAGATATCGAGCTATATCCTTAAAGCTTCGTCCTTCATTCAAAGACTTTTCAATAAACATGCGGTCATTAAGCCCAAGATGTTTCTGGTTGCCTGGTATAAGATTACTCATAAAAACTCCTTCTACTGCCGTCAGAAGGTATGATAATCATATCACCCATGTATGAAAGAGTAAACGCTACTTGTGCGAAAGTAAACTCCACCGCTCAAAAGAGGAGTGGAATTAAACTTTTCAATTTTCAAAAAAATACTTATTATAAAGAGTATATAGCGGTAGAAAAAGAGTAATGATATAATTAAGTCTATAAGAGTAAATGTTGACCTTCTCCCTAGTAATTGAACCACCACAAATGTCAGTCTGGGCAATTCAGTTCAGAATGCATACATTACCATTCGGCCATATATTTCTCTAGGAGGACTAACTCCGTCAGAATACGTATCAAAAATCAGCAATAATAGTTCACAAAATAAGACCTTACTAACTTTAAGCTTGGTACAAGGTTTTGGGTAAGGTCAAATGTGGTTCTTATAGCTTGTGTTAGTGTCTATGTAGGTATATACTTAAAAGAATTAAAACCATTCTGATAGGAGATGATTCGATGGATCTGAGAGCCATAGGACAACGAATTAAGCTGGCCAGAGAAGCCAGAGGCTTAACTCAGGAACAATTAGCTGAGAAAGTTGCTCTCAGTGCTTCCCACATAAGTGTTATTGAGCGGGGAATTAAGCCGCCGAAGTTGGAAACTCTTGTTAAGATTTTGAATATACTCAAGGTTGATGCCAATTTTATCTTGGCTGATGTTTTGTCTGTATCGAATGAAATCACGTCATCTTTGTTGTCCAAAAAGTTATCTGCACTGTCTGAAATACAGCAGAAGAAGATACTGAGAGTATTGGACACACTGATTCAAGAAATAAACGAAATGTAGCCAGTCAAAAGGAAGGTTATGTAATAGCTGAACGGGTTTCAACTCCTTTGACAACATAAGATTCCGCATTTAATTGTGTAATTAACAGCAAAACCTCTGATTAAATTCAGGGGTTTTTATATTTACTTAGAAATTCACACTGTTTTTACAGATTGATAAATTTATACATCAAATGATTTTAAATAATTTATTAGAGATTTCTTTTCCAAAGCAAGTTTTTGAGATGAAAATAACTTTAAAATACTTAAAACGGAACCCGTTGGTAATAACTTTCAGTCTTTTCGAGTTTTCTGATATTAATGTTACAAATAGACCTTGCAGAATTATATTCGTTCTTGTAGAATTAGTATAAGTGAAAAACCTGTCAGACTATGGTGGTAATCGTCGAAATATAACATAAAAAGTCGAAAATAAAGATGGAATTATAGGTGCGATAGCTAAAATCAGTGGCTTATCATGAAGAATGCGTTGGATAATGGTAAGAATAAAGTTATCCTCATCGTATTATCGGATTGAATGTAAATGGTTTTGTTCTCCCCTAATCCAAATTGGAGGCAAATATGAAAAGTAAATCTTGCCAGCAAAAGATATACTTACCGGACAAGCTTAAAAGTAAGCTTGACCAAATATCACATTTTCCTTTAACGGTTGTGGAGGCGCCATCGGGCTTTGGGAAAACAACAGCTGTAAGGGAATATTTGAAAGAAACTCTTCCGGACAATGCTAAACAATATTGGTATACATGTCTGAGCGATAGTTCTTCTATATCTTGGGGGGGGATATGCGATTTATTTTCTAATGTCAATAACCAAATTTCAACAAATCTGAAAAAGCTGGGATTTCCTACGCTAGATACGTTGAAAAATATATCAGCGTGTTTCAAAGATTTCAACTGTCTTGAAGAGACGTATATAATAGTCGACAATTTTCAGCTTCTAAAAAGTGATATTCTACATGAGCTGATGAGTATATTTTCTATGCACGAAAGCCCTCGCCTGCATACGATATTCATCACCCAGCAGCTTGGGAAAAAAGCACAGATCACATTTCATAATACCTATATACATACGATCGAGTCGTCTGCTTTTTTCTTTGATAAGGACAGCACTGTTAATTTGTTTAAAATGGAGGGCATTCACCTTAATGACGATGAACTTAACAGTGTCTACACAAGCACTGAGGGCTGGATATCCGCTCTTCGGCTACAAATATCCAATTATAAGCAGAATGGCTGTTTTGACTACACCGCCGATATCGACCATTTAGTTGAGATCGCTATCTGGAACAGACTTACTCCCGAACTAAAGACCTGTCTGGTTTCATTATCTGTCATGGACAGCTTCACAGCCCGGCAAGCCGCTATCATGTTAGGGGAAGAAACACTTCCTGACCCAATCATGGATTTGCTTAAATACAACGATTTCATAAGATTCTTCCCAAAAGAAAAAATCTTTGTAATGCACAGTATTTTGCAGAATTATTTAAGGAATCAATTCTATCAATATCGGACGGAGGCGTTTAAAAAGCGTATCTTACAAACTGCGGGTCAATGCTGTGTTGCCGAGTCGGATTTCTACACTGCTGCACAATTTTTCTTTAAAGTCAGAGATTTTGGTGCTATTTTGTCCATTCCATTTAGCAGTACATATCTCATTAATAAAAAAGAATGCAATATGATTAAGTTTCTTGTGGAAGTCATAAATGAATGCCCAGAAGAGACAATGAGCAAATACCCTTTTGTCTTACTCTTGTTTTCGTATTTATTTTGGATGGATGGAATATATGAACCCTATCATAAATTATACCGGCAGGTTGATTTAGTCATAAACAGTAATCCTGCAGGGCTGAGTAAAGATGAGCTTCGTTTACTAAAGGGGGAATTCTTGCTCCTTACGTCCTTTACTATATATAACGATATAAAGAAGGTAAAAGAATTACAGAAGTCGGCCTATGAGTTATTAGGCGGATCCAGCAGGTTTAGATTGAACGAGATACCAATTACACTAGGCGCAACCTCTGTTCTAAGCATGGTTTGGCGTGAGTCTGGTGGTCTGGATGAAGCACTAGTAGATATACAAAGTAATTTGCCTTATCATTTTAAACTTACCCAAGGGCAAGGCTTCGGAGCAGACAGCGTATTACATGCGGAAATGATGTTCATGAGAGGTGACGATATACAGGCCGAGATATTATGTCATAAAGCACTATACCAGGCCCGCAGTAAACAAGAAACTTGTATTTGTCTGTGCGCTGAGCAGGTTCTTGCTCGGATAGCAATTCTGCGTGGAGATGTGGAAGGATTTTTTACCTCACTAGAGAATATTAGGGGATATGCAAAAGAGAGTTCCAATCTGTATGTAATGCGCATGGTTGATATATGCTTATCGGTTATTAGTGTAGCACTGGATACAACGGATATGATTGCTAAATGGTTTTGGAATACAGAGAGTATATGTAAAAAAGTGTATGCCAGGGCTGTCCCATATGTTAATATTCTTTATTCACATCTCTTAGTTAGAAAAAAACAGTATGCCGAGCTATTAGGTTTGGCTGATAACGCTATTAGCACGGCACAAGAGATGAATTATATATTTCCACAGGTTTATGGCTTGATATTTAAGGCAGGGGTATGTTACACAAGCGGTCGTGAACGTGAAGCGCTGGAGAATCTGGAAGAAGCATTCGTCCTGGCGTTTCCAGACAAAATTTATCTACCATTTGCTCAATTTATATATATGGGAGATATTCTTTCTAAAGCACATATTTACCCCATAATACGCAGTGACACGCCCTATTCAGATGAAGTAGAAAATCCTATTCCATTCTCAAAAATCTTAAAGACAATTCCAGGATGGAAAGTGGATATAGATAAAATTATGTCGCTTTTTAATAGATATCATAAAGGCCGAAATATTATTTTAAATGCTCTCTATCAGGTAAAATCGCCGCTTACCCCCAGAGAAAGGGAAGTTGCCATTCTTGCCAAAGACCGATTGAGTCATAAAGAGATTGCTGAGAAGTTATACATATCCAGAGCAACGGTGAGAACCATCTTATATAATGCATACAATAAGCTGGATATTCATTCAAAAGCAGAATTATATCATATTGATTTCTAATAAGCATAAATATAAAATACGAAAAAAAATCGTATAAAAAATAGAGCAATCTGCTTTATTCTTAAGAATGGCAGGTTGTTCTTTTTTATGAAAACGAATTTTATAATATGACAGAACCTGAATCATTGTGATCGAAACCAATAATATATCCATCGGGCTTATTGTGGACAGTGCTTCTGAGGTGTTGACTATGTCTGAAAAGGATATTGCACTCCCGCCAAAGATTAAGCAGAAAAACGTTAGAGGTGAAACCATTTGGAAGTTGGTTAGATAAGGAAATTAAAATACGAAAAAAGTACGTATGAATAATAATAAACATTCTTTTATAATGACATTTGTTCCCGTCTATAACTTGGTGGGAAAATATCAAAAATACCCAAATTGAGGAGGCAAGAAAGAATTATGAAAAACTTATCCATTAGTGGAAAACTTATTCTAGGTTTCGGTATAGTGCTGGTACTGATGAGCTTGATTATTGGCGTCTCAATTTTCAGCATATTAAACATGACAGAAGTTACAGAGCAGTATTCCAGCTTAATAGTGCCGACTACACGGAATATCGTCGAAATCAAAAATGATGCAACTAGCATCCAACTGCATACCGCCCGTGTATTCATACGTAAGGACATTGCTGGAATGGAAGAAGAATTTGCTTTAGCAAGTGAAAATCTAGCTAACATGAAAGCACGGATTGAAGAATTGAGTAAGTCAGTTCAAAATGAATCAACACAAGTGATTATTAATGATATTTTATCCATTGCAGCTAACGGTTCATCTATCAGAGAGAGTGTGTATGAGAAAGTTATGCTCGGAACAGAAGAGGGTACAATAGAAGCAAAATCGATTTTCTCGGCTGAGTATCTCCCGTTCTTCGATGAGCTGGATAAACATATCATAAAGCTTTCCGATGCGATAGCTGTGGCAGCTGAAACTCAGGATGAGATGGCTGCAAATGCTTCCGGACAGGCATGGATTGTACTTATAACCGCAGCAGTTGCAGCAATAGTTGCAACAATAATTATTGTTTTTGCAATTCGCCGTTCGATTATGAAGCCGGTAATGGAAATCGTAAGTGTTTATGATGAGATGTCCAAGGGTAATATGCAGATGAAAATCAACTATGAGAGTAAGGATGAAATGGGCAAAATGGCACAGAGCATCCGAAAGACAAATGAGCTCCTCACTTTGTATATAAACGATATATCGAAAAAACTTGAATTAATGTCACAGGGCGATATGAGAATTGATATGGAAATGGACTATATAGGTGATTTCGCGGCAATCAAAAAAGCGATAGAACATACCGTTTTCTCTTTAAATCATACTTTGCAAACAATTAACACGGCAGCAGAACAGGTCAGTACAGGAGCTTCACAAGTGTCAAGCGGAGCCCAGGCTCTTGCATCAGGATCGACGGAGCAGGCTTCTTCTGTAGAAGAATTAAGCGTTACCGTGACCAAGGTTGCCGAGCAGGCAGCGGAGAATTCAGAAAATGTTAAGATAGCAACACAGTATGTGGAGAAGGCTGGTACAGACGTTGAAACCGGAAATGAACACATGGGGCAGCTTACTGAAGCTATGATGGAGATCAATTCCGCGTCCAGCCAAATTGCCAATATTACTAAGGTTATTGAAGATATCGCTTTCCAGACCAATATACTCGCTTTGAATGCTGCTATTGAAGCCGCCCGTGCGGGTAATGCCGGTAAAGGCTTTGCGGTTGTGGCTGACGAAGTGCGAAATCTTGCCGCTAAATCAGCAGAAGCCGCAAAGCAAACGTCTGATTTAATCAAAGCTTCTGTCGCTACTGTTTCTAAGGGAACGCAAATAACGACACAGACAGCTCAGATACTGTTGGATATACAAGAGAAGACTAAGTTGGTAATAGAAAGTATCATCAAAATTGATGATGCGTCTGCAGAACAGGCAGCGGCTATAGAACAAATCAAGCAGGGACTTAACCAGGTATCCTCTGTTGTGCAGACAAATGCTGCAACTGCGGAGGAAAACTCGG
>JAEZLF010000125.1 GCA_023435925.1 Bacillota bacterium | reverse complement strand
GGTACTGCTCTGTACGGTAACTACCGGCAGATGAATATAAGGAGACTTTATTAAGAGAGGATGAATATTTATGATTTATGTAATTATTTTGGTTGTGCTTGTCATTGTGGTCGCGTTGTTCATAATGTCTACCTATAATGGTCTTGTGAAGAAACGCGGCAAGGTGGAAAACTCCTGGAGTCAGATCGACGTACAGCTAAAAAGAAGATTTGATCTGATCCCGAATCTTCTGGAAACCGTGAAAGGCTATGCCAGCCATGAGCGCCAGACTTTGGAAGCTGTTACGCAGGCAAGAACGAAGTTTATGTCCGCTAGCTCACACCAGGATGCAATGAACGCCAACAACGAGCTTTCACAAGGTCTTAGCAGGCTGTTTGCGGTGTCCGAGGCGTATCCCGAGCTGAAGTCCAATACAAACTTTCAGGAATTGCAGCGCGAGCTGACAAAAAGCGAGGATAAAATCAGTTTTGCTCGTCA
Organism: Bacillota bacterium; assembly: GCA_023435925.1. Classification (GTDB taxonomy): domain Bacteria; phylum Bacillota; class Clostridia; order Acetivibrionales; family DTU013; genus JAEZLF01. Next base: position 55,602 of record JAEZLF010000125.1, on the reverse strand, counting down.
GTTCTATAATGATGTAACAATGGAATACAACAACGCGATACAGATGTTTCCTTCCAGCCTCCTGGCCAACAGGTTCAACTTTGTGGAGGAACCCTACTTCAGAGCCGATGAAGCTGAAACGGCAGCTCCTCAAATCAAATTTTAAAGCTGTAGCGGCGACACAGCAAATCAAATTTGATCTGAAACGGCGACATCACGAGTCAAATAACGATCTGAAGCGGAGACATTACAAGTCAAATAATGATATAAAACGGAGACATTACGAGTCAAATAACGATCTGAAGCAGCAGCATCGTATATAAAATTTTACCAGTGCTATTTACAATGCGTATCAGTCACATGATACGCATTGTTTTTTAGTATTAAGAGCTTTATTGTAGTTTCACATTTCTTACTTCTCCTGAAGAGATAACTTCTGCACCCAAGATCCCGCATACAAGGCCGACAGAGACGGTATCCGCGGTATAATTAATAGCCTTCGCTTTATTGGCACTATCTGCACCATCGGCACTATTGTCGCTATCTCACCATCGGCATTATTGTCGCTATCTCACCATCGGCATTATTACCACTATTGCCACCGTCGCTAAAACGAAGCTTGATAAGGTGCTTCCCGTTATAGTGTCGGATATCGAAGAAGATTTTCCACACCAGCTAGCACATCGGCGTTTGCAAGATGCGTGCGTGGGGAGATTTTTATGACGATATCTTCTCTCCGCTTATACGGGACTCTCTGTTCGAATGTGCAATTTTGCAAGTTCGGGGCACTGTAATGCCATTGCAAGTTGCCATAATGCTGCAATAGCAAGTGTTATGTAACCTCATCGTGCAAATAATCCATATATTTTCAAAATAATTGCCCCCTAGTCGAAATTTTGCACAGAAGCACGCGAAATCTCGATGAATGTGCAATTTTGCAGGTTTGGGGCACTATTTTGCTATTGTGAAGTGCGATAATGCCACCTTTGCACCCCATTATGTAACCATATCATGTAGATAATCCAATTATTTTCCATATTATTGCCCCATAGTTGAAATTTTGCACAATCCGATGTACCATAATCACATGAAAGAGTTTTTAAGTCATTCTTCCGCTGCCATAATGTGGGATATTCCGCACATTGAAGTTATCCTCGGTTATACAATTACAGAGGCCGAATCACCCCATATTACGGTCTCCGAGCATAATGCGCGATTTCGCAAGAATGGGAAAAAGGTTCATTCATGTGAACTTGATCTTCCAACTGGTGCAGTAATGACCCGAAAAAGTAGAAAAGTTGCATCACCAGAATTTATATTTCTGGAGCTTGCATGTGAATTGAGTATTCACCGACTTATCCTACTGGGTCTGCAGCTATGTTCACATCCACCTGGAAACCCTTCAGTATCAATCACAACAAAAGAAAAGATCGATACATTTCTTGCAAAGGCTACAGGACACCGGGGACACCGTAAAGCCGCACGAGCGATGAAGTACATTGAAAACGGTTCAGCATCAATTATGGAATCGCTAGCTTATATGATTTTAGCACTCCCCAATGCTCTGGGTGGTTACGGTCTTAATGGCGCAGTTTTCAATTATGAGATAAGACTGAAAAGCGAAGCACGGGTACGTCTTGGACAAAATCGTTGCTTTGTGGACCTTTATTACAAGCAGGCGAAGTTGGCGGTGAATATGAAAGCTTTGCGTATCACAACAGCCCGTCAGAGCAGGGCAGAGATGTGATGCGATCAGCTATTCTTGAAAGACAAGGGGTAAATGTGATGCATTTGACTACCATCCAGTTGTACGACAGTGATGCTTGCAGGAATTTTGCCTATAATCTTGCAGCTCGCCTCGGAATGCGCATTCAAATACGCACAATAAAATTTGATGATATGCATACTCTCATGAGGGCATTATTGCCAGATGGAAATATTGTTGATCTTTCTTCAGACTAATAAATAGTCATTCAAAACCCAATCTTGTAACGCTATTTGTTAATTTTCAGAGGAGATGTGTCGTATACAGATTACGCTTGATATACATTGTACAACGCTTAATCATTTTGTTTCGTGTAGCTTTCTATGCTTTATATCTTTTACGTTTTTACGATTACATTTCTTATGGTTCTCCTTGTACATTTTTAACGATTGCTCTTGACATAATACTATGATGGTATTATTATTTGAGTATAACATATGAATAGTTGTTCATATATTGATATAAGGAGACAGCCTATGAATCAAACCACGTTTGAACTGAATGGTTTAAATTGTGCTGATTGTGCACAAAAAATTGAAAAGGCAATTGGCAATCTGGAAGGGGTCCAATCAGCAAGTCTAAGCATTGCAACCCAAAAGCTCAATGTTGCATTTGAACAGGATATCCCCCTTCACTCGCTCAATTCTGATATAATTAAGGTTGTTACAAGTATTGAGCCTGATGTGGAGGTTATCAATAATACCGATAGCAAAAAAAGCTCAGGGACATCCAGGTTTTCAAAACAGTTCAAAAAAGATGCCGCCATGCTAATTACAGGCGCTATGCTTTTTACCGCAGGCATAATATCCGACCAATATGCCGTCCCTTCATTGATATTGTTCCTTCTTGCCTGGCTTACCGCCGGTGGCAGCGTACTGATCCGGGCTGTGACCAATATCACCAAAGGTCACATTTTTGATGAAAATTTATTGATGACGATTGCAACCCTCGGTGCTCTGGCTACCGGCCAATACTCGGAAGCAGCTGCAGTTATGCTGTTTTATAAAGTAGGAATGCTGCTGGAGGATATGGCGGTTGATAATTCAAGGCGCTCTATCGCTGCCTTAATGAATCTCAGACCTGAATTCGCCAATATAAAAACACAAGACGGTATAATCCGGGTTGAGCCTGAGAAGGTTAAGTCCGGTGATATCCTTCTCATTAAGCCGGGTGAACGCGTACCGGTGGATAGCATGATTATCGAAGGTGAGTCCGTCATGGATACCTCTTCCCTTACCGGCGAATCCCTGCCGAAGGCCGTTGCCCCAAGAGATCAGATTCTCGGCGGATATATCAATAAAACGGGCTTACTTACCGTTGAAGCCACCAATACCCTCAAGCAATCCACCATTACCCGTGTCCTTGAAATGGTGGAGGACGCAGCATCGAAGAAAGCGCCGATGGAAAGCTTCATCAGTCGATTTGCAGCCTATTATACCCCTATTGTAACCGGGGCTGCATTTCTCACAGCTGTTTTGCCTCCGCTGCTGACCGGAAGCATGGATTTCAAGACATGGCTGTATCGGGCTATGATATTCCTGGTAATATCCTGTCCCTGCGCTTTGGTGGTTTCGATTCCTCTCACCTTTTTTGCCGGCATTGGAAAAGCATCCTCTAACGGAATACTTGTGAAGGGCGGCAGTTATTTAGAAGCATTGAACAAAGCCGATACCATCGTTTTTGACAAGACAGGAACACTGACAGAAGGCGTTTTTAATGTATCCGGCATATCTCCGGTGAACTGTACTGATGCAGAACTGTTGGAGTATGCCGCATATGCAGAGGCTCATTCATCCCACCCAATCGCTCAGTCCATCCTCAGAGCTTATGGTAAGCCGGTTGATGAGGCTGCTATCGAAAGTGGTGAAGAATCTGCCGGAAAAGGTGTAAAAGTTGTTGCTCGCGGTCAGCTCATTGCTGTCGGAAATTTGGAATATATTAAAGGTTTTGGTGTTCATCCGGCTGCTAATACTAATCCGGACGGAACTATTGTACATGTAGCTGTTAATAATGATTACAAAGGCTGGCTTAATGTAACCGACACACTGAGAAAGGATACTATGAAAGCAGTCAATGAACTCAGAAAAAACGGTTTGCGCCGCATCATTATGTTAACCGGCGATTCCATCGGACCTGCACAAACTATTGCAAACGCACTGAAGCTTGATGAATTCCACTATGGTCTACTGCCTCACCACAAGGTTGAATGGTTTAATCAGATCAAGAAGGAATCCGGACAGACAATATTCGTCGGTGATGGAATCAATGATGCCCCTGTCCTGGCCTCAGCAGATATCGGAGTTTCCATGGGCGGACTAGGTTCTGATGCAGCAATTGAAGCATCGGATATTGTACTGATGACCGATGAGCCCTCCAAGCTTGTAGATGCTGTTAAGGTGGCTGCTGTAACAAGAAAAATCGCTATGCAGAATATTATCTTTGCTATTTCAGTAAAAGTACTTGTTCTTTTACTAGGCGCTGCAGGTGCCGCAAACATGTGGGAAGCCGTTTTCGCCGACGTGGGTGTCACTCTGCTGGCCGTTTTAAATACTATGCGTATCCGGCGTTACAAGCTATAACGCCTCGGTTCAAAATGAAATTATTCGTTTACACGATAATTTGCTTCAAAAATTACGCTTAGTAAAAAAATCTCATTTCCTCAGCGACGGTTTAACGGGGGTGAGCTCAAGCAAAACTTGCAGCAAGCCACGGATGCATAGACGAGCAGATGACCAGGTCAACAATCAGCCCCGTTTTAGGGCATCAGGGAATCCCCCGGATTTAGCACCATGACTAAAAACAGGTGGAGAAACAATTCTACACCTGCTTTTCTTGTCGGATCAAAAAATGATTAGAAACAAGTAAAGGATACAATTCTGTTAATATCCACACCAAAATAAGCCCAGTTAAATCCGGTCCATCTCCAGCCTGCAACAGAACGTCTGCCGACAAAGGTCAGCCATGCCCAGAATTGTTGCCGGTTGTCCAGCCATATATAAACAAATCTGAACAAGCAAGGCCTGATTGCACCCGGGTCAACTGCAAATGTGCCAAATGTCGGCTGCTGTGGAACGAATGAGGGTGGAGGTCCCGAAGGCGGCCCTGACCCTTGCCCACCGCCAGGCGGTCCAAAAGGTGGTCCTCCCGGCCCCTGTCCCGGAGGAAAGCCCGGCCCTTGCCCCGGCGGGAAACCAAATGGAGGTCTTCCAAAGGGGAACTGAATTCCCTGAAAAGGTCCGGGCATACCACCGAAGGGTAACGGTTGACGTACGATATAATACTCCTGCATACGTATTCACTCCCTTTTAATTCTTTTACAAATACGTTACTAGAAATTTTCTTCTTACTTACATAAATAGCACTAGAAATTTAACTTCATTCCTTATAGCGTATGCCATTTTGAACTAAAAGGTTACATAAACACTTTACATTTGGGGTTTCTTACTCGCACTTTACATTTGGATTTCCCTCTCGCGCAACAATCGGGCTTACTCACTCTATACGATTTGGTTACTGCTCGCTCTTTACAATAAGGTTTCTTGCTCGCTCTTTACGTTTAGGTATCTCCCTCGGGACGTATCACGATTGAATCCCCTTCTGTATCTACCACTACCCGTGAGCCCTCTTTCACAAGACCTTTTATGATCAGCTTGCCCAATTCGGTCTCCAATTCCTTCTGCAGATATCTTTTAACCGGCCTTGCCCCATATTCGGGCGAATAGGCTTCGTCGGCGACAAATTCCTTTGCCCTGCCCGTAATATCCAGCACAATATGTCTGTCCTCCAATCTTTTAGCAATATCCTTCAAAGAAAGATCGATGATCTTAATAATTTCCTTCTTTTGTAGTGGTTTAAACATAACGATTTCATCGATTCGGTTGAGAAACTCCGGCTTAAAGCTGCGTCTCAGCTCGCTCATGACGGTCTCTCTGAGCTGTTCACTATCGGCATTTCCGCTTCTTAATCCTTCCAGCAGAAAATGGCTGCCCAGATTTGATGTCATAATAATAACCGTGTCCTTGAAATTAACGGTTCTACCCTGACTGTCTGTTAATCTGCCATCGTCCAGCAACTGCAGCAAGACATTGAAAACTTCCGGATGCGCCTTTTCAATTTCATCAAACAGAATCACACAATACGGTTTGCGCCTTACTGCCTCAGTCAGCTGTCCGCCCTCTTCGTAACCTACATATCCAGGAGGAGCGCCGATTAGCCGGGCTACCGTATGCTTCTCCTGATATTCGGACATGTCTATCCTGACCATATTGTCCTCACTATCAAACAAAGCCGAAGATAAGGCTTTTGCAAGCTCGGTCTTTCCTACTCCGGTAGGCCCAAGAAATATGAAAGAGCCCATAGGCTTACGGGGATCCTTCAGGCCTGAGCGTGCACGGAGGACCGCACCTGATACAGCTTCTACGGCTTCGTTTTGTCCAACGACACGCTGATGCAAAATATCTTCCAGATGCAAAAGCTTATCCCGCTCATTTTCAACAAGCCTCGTAACCGGTATACCGGTCCATTTCGAGACAATCTCCGCGATTTCCTCCTCGGTAACCTCTTCTTTCAACAATCGTTTCCCATCGTTTGTCTTTTGCCTGCTCTTCTCTTCCCGCAGCTGCTTTTCCAGCTCAGGGAGCTGACCATGCTTCAGTATCGCCAATTCATTCAAGTCATATTTGCGTTCAGCTTCTTCAATTTTCCTGTTTACTGCTTCAATTTGCTGTTTGAGTTCCTTTTCTCTTCCGATAATGCTCTTCTCACTTTCCCATTGGGCTTTCATGAGATCAGCCTGCTCTTTGAGTACAGCGATTTCCTTTTCAATCACCGAAAGTCTCTCAACCGAATTCCTGTCTGTTTCCTTTAGCAGCGCCTGTCTCTCTATTTCAAGCTGCATGATCCTTCGGCTGGCTTCGTCGAGCTCAGAGGGCATGCTGTCTATTTCTGTCCTGATCATGGCCGCCGCCTCATCCATCAGATCGATCGCCTTGTCCGGCAGGAACCGGTCGCTGATATATCTGTTGGACAGCACAGCACAGGCAATGATGGCATTGTCGGTTATTCTCACGCCATGATGGATCTCAAACTTCTCTTTTAACCCTCTCAGGATGGAAATGGTATCCTCCACATCCGGCTGCTCAACCATCACCGGCTGGAATCTTCTCTCCAGCGCAGCATCCTTCTCAATGTATTTTCTGTATTCATCCAGAGTCGTTGCGCCGATACAGTGTATCTCACCCCTTGCCAGCATAGGCTTCAAAATATTGCCCGCATCCATGGAGCCTTCTGCTTTTCCGGCGCCAACAATATTGTGCAGCTCATCGATAAACAGAATAATCCGGCCTTCCGACTTCTCCACTTCCTTCAGCACGGCTTTAAGTCTCTCTTCAAATTCTCCACGGTACTTGGCGCCTGCAATCAAGGAACCCATATCCAATGCAAACAGGATCTTATTCTTCAAGCCTTCCGGTACATCACCCTTCAATATTCGTTGCGCCAGACCCTCCACAACGGCCGTTTTACCCACACCCGGTTCTCCAATCAAAACGGGATTATTCTTCGTTCTTCTTGACAATATTCGAATTACTCGTCGTATTTCGGAATCCCTGCCGATGACAGGATCCAGCTTGCCTTTTCGAGCCATATCCACCAAATCCCTGCCGAATCTGGTCAAAGCTTCATAAGTCTCCTCCGGATTCTTGGAGGTAATACGCTGATTGCTTCTTACCTTTCCGAGAGCAGACAAAAAGCTCTCTCTATTAATACCATGCCTCTTAAAAACACTCTCGGAAGCTGTGTTCCGTTCTCTAAGCAGTGCCAGATAAATGTGCTCTACACCCACATACTCATCCTTAAATTTTTTAGCCTCGTCCCCGGCGTGGAGCAATATCTCATTTAAACGCCTGGTGGCATATAGATTCGATACCGCTGAGCCATATACTGCCGGCTGCTTCTCCAGTTCCTTTTCCACATCGCTGACCATCAGTCCATTATCGATTCCCATAAAGCTAATCAGCCGTGGGATCAACCCATCCTCCTGCGTCAGCAGCGCAAGGTGAAGATGTTCTCCGTCCACCTGCTGATGATTCATGCGCAATGCGATCTCCTGCGCTGTTCCCAAGGCCTCCTGGGCTTTTTGTGTAAAATGTTCCATATCCACGTATTTCACCTCCAAATCGTTTTCTATACCGTTATTTTCTTACTACCATTATATTTAAACTGTTATTAATTCTTCATTGATTCTTTTCTATTAATGTTACTTCTCTGTTCTGCCTGTCGATGCCGGAAAAGCAAATAACTCCTTAACGGGTGCAAAACCCAAGCATCCCGTTCAGACAGCTCTCTGCGATCTACCTGTGGTGCTGATGCTGGTGCAAGGTAATATCTCTCAGCTTTTCATATAGCTCACGCTGTGCTTTATCCAACCGTTCCGGGTTTACAATCCTTACCCGCAGATAGAGGTCCCCACGTGTACCCGCCTTATCTCTGTAGCCTTTACCGCCAACTCTGATCCGGTTTCCCGTCTGTATACCTGCCGGTATCTTAACGGAAATTTTTCCATCCAGCGTCATAAAGGATATTTCCGACCCGAGGGCTGCTTCCCATGGATACAGTTCTACCTGTGCTTCCAGATTCATTCCTTCCAGCTCGAATCCCGAATCATGCCTGAATTCCACCTTCAGATACAAATCGCCATTCTTGCCACCATTAACACCGGATCCGCCCTGACCCGTCAGCTTTATTTTTTCTCCGGGTTTTATTCCGGCAGGTATCTTCAACGAAATGGTTCTTTCTCCGGATGCCGTTCTGAAACTGATCTTTCTCTCCGCACCTGAAAAGCCCTCTGCCGGAGTTATTTCCAACGTAGCTTCGTTGTCCTCACCCTTCATCTGGCGATTCTGAGTAAATCGACTGCCTCTTGCCTGTTTTTGTCCAAAAATACCGCCGCTTCCTCCGAATGAATCAAAGGGGTCCGAACCTCCGAAAAACATATTAAAAAAGTCACTGAAATCCCCATTTCCGCTCTGTCTGTATTCATACCTGACATTGTTGCCAAAGCCATACTGTGAAGGGTCGAAGTCTGCACCATTTGCAAATTGTCCTTCTCTGCCGAACTGGTCGTATTTCTTCCTTTTTTCAGCGTCACCAAGTACCTCATACGCTTCATTTGCTTCCTTAAACTTATCCTCTGCAGCCTTGTCGCCGGGATGTGTGTCAGGATGATACTTTTTTGCCAGCTTTCTGTAAGCTTTCTTGATTTCATCCTGAGAAGCCTTCTTATCAATGCCCAGTATTTCATAATAATCCCTATACTTCACCCAAATCACCTTCTTTCATAGAGAATCAGCCTCGCCCATCTTCGGAGAACAAAAGCAGATTCTTTTGCTTACAAAACAAATTCACTTGCTTGTGAAAATATAACCAATGATATTATATGTAATCCTTCGCATGTGTTAATCATTCCGTCTATGTTGTTTGCCTCATTTATCACGTCTATCCCATTGGTCTTACCGATTTCATCAAGCCTATGCAGGCCTATCAAACCTGTTTGCATATTAGCTGACTTTGACTATCTTTGACCTATATTCTATTATACACCGCAATCATCAAAAATCAAGATGCTGCAAAAAATAATTGCCACCACATGGTCATTTTTCAATGACAGTATAATGCTATTAACACTCTTTCTGTATACCGGGCGTACCAATGAAAAAGGACACCCAATTTTTGGGCATCCTTATACCTAGACAATATCTCGAAACATATTATTTATTTCTTAATGTTCTCATAGATCCCGGTTGTCATGATAACAGCCTGCTCACATGTCGTCGATGCATATCCTGCAGCTATTTCTGTGGTAGTTATAGCCTTTGGCATAAACTTTCCGTCTGCTCCTTTTACATGCCAATCTTACTCATATACTTTACGTGTTCCAGCGCCCATGAAGATATATGTTTTTCATCGCAAAGGTTGGAGCACCGTTAATCGAAAAGTCAGCGTCCGGAACCATAACGTGTATAGCCCTTGTAAGCATGGTAGAAACCTGCTCATGGAGCATACTGGCTTCAATGTCCGATGCCTTCTATCTTCCAGCCCGTCTGAGGAGTCTCATAGACCATATGGCAATCCCAGGTTTGCTCTCCGTTGCTGATGGTCAACTCCTTTTTATATTTGAGATTCACTGTCACCCTAAAAATTTTTGTATCCTTGTCGGCCTCATCAATCGGCTCAACTTTCAATAGCTTTACAGCTTTCAGATTGTCAAAAATTGATGCAGCGCCTATACCGGCACCCGCTAAAGGCAAACCAACCCTCTCGTTAAACAAATCATTGTTTAGCATGTTTGATGTCAAACTACCCAGTAGCGTTTTTTTTGAGATACAGTACCCTGCCACATTGGCATTTTTATTATCCAGGGCTGTAAAATATTCCTCAATAACTTGCTCCGGACTCATCCTTGATAATCTATCTTCTATGCTGTCTGCTTTAACCATGTCAGCAAGCCACTGGTAAAGGGTCTTGCCTGTCACCTTTTCAAAACTGTTTCCCTTCAAGCTGCAAGCGTTAAAAGCACTATGTCGGCCGGCACTGATAAAGGCACCGATGATTTTGCCGTCCTTCTTTACAACAATGCCTCTGCTATCTTGTATGGGGTAAAACTCCTGGGGCATGCTCTCATGCAATCTGAATATTTTTACATCCATATAGTCGCTATTGGAATACCCGCTCATGTCCAAGCCAATATCCTTTGACAACTCGTTATTATATGCATAATAATATGCATTCGGATTAAAGCCGGTTAAAGCGTTGATGTTATTGAGCTTGTCATTCATAGAGCTAATCTGATAATCAACCGTCCATCCATAGGTCTTGAACAAAGCCAATGAATCAGCATCATCAATATATGTTTGGATGTCAATATTCTCCAGAAATGAATCAATATATCGCGCAAAATCCGTCCCTGCTTCGTAGAGACCACCATCATTTACAATAAAAGCTTTATCATACAGCGTATCGTAGTAAAGCCCGCAACTATACCCACCTACGTCATTGGACAGTTGTATTGTGTATTTTTGGGTATGATTGTTCTCAAGGTCATCCTCTTGAGCAGGTTTCAAGCTGGCTTTTATGGTTGAGTCTATAAATGCTACTATTGGTAAATATGTTGTTTCAAACTCGTTTGCATCCTTAAAACCCACCATGTCGGAGTGAAGCTTAATTTTCACCCTTGTATATCTCGTATCATAGGCCACCACACTCGTTGTACTCGAAGGACTGGACTCAGAAATACCTGATGTGCTTGATGGTCCAGATGATGTTTCAATAATTGAAAGCATTACTTCATAGTCGTTTCGACCTATGGCGTAACATCTCCACTGCTCATTCATACGAACCATAGCAAGAAAAGGTTCTGATTCATAGAACCGTAGTTCTTGATCCTCATTCCATTCTATTTGCAGATCAGTTGAAAGCTCAAGGGGTGAGTCCATTCTCTTTTCAGACCAATTAACACTATCCAAATACGCCGCTACTGCCCGTGCTGAGACATTAAAGCCTTCGTTCTTTCCCGGAGCACGTGATACTAGTAGTTCATTTCTTTGATATGATATTTTTGCTAGATTTTTTATGTTAAGCATGGATAAATCCTGTTCACTGCCAACAGGATTTGAAAGCAGTGCGATACAAGCACCTATTAAAACAATAATCGAAACAAGCACCACCCAAAACCTTGGCTTCTTATAATTCAGCACATTTTTAATCCGTCCCTTCACATTTCCCTCTCCGAAGGCAAGAGGACTGCCATTTAATATATGCTTTCCGATGGCTAGTGACAATAAGGAATTGGCATACGGTTTCTTAATATCCTCTTTCATTTCCTCATTCATTTCTTTCAGAACTCTTTCGTCGCAGGAAAGCTCCATATCCTTGCTCATTAGTATAAACGCAATCCAAACAAGGGGATTAAACCAATGGATGGACAATATCAGGAAAGCAAATACTTTTGTGATATGATCCTTCCGATGAATGTGGGTCTGCTCATGTAGCAGAATATAGTTTCTTTCTGAAGCGTCAAGCCCAACCGGCAAATATATCTTTGGTCTTACTAAGCCAAGCACAAATGGTGTCTTCAAATTCTTAGCCTCGTAGATATTTTTCTCTACCAATTGAGCGCTTTTAAGCTGTCTTTTTAAGATAAATATAGATATTAGGCTATAAACAAGTAAAGCAATTATTCCTAAAATCCAAATGTAAGCACCTACTTCTACATAAATCTGCAATGGATTCATGCTTGCCCCAATAGTTGGCGCTGGTAGCGAGTTGTTTACATAGGAATCAACCACGCCTATCCCGCTGTTAATCCGCGGACTTTGCTGATATACAATATCGCGGGGAATCGGTGCAGGATTTGCATTTCGTGGTATAAGACTGAACACACTCTCAAAGGAGAATGGAATTATTAGGCGTAAAGCCACCACACCCCAGAGCGCGTAGGAGATGGCCTTCGGAGCTTTTTTAAGTAAAAGTCTAACAAGTATCACACAAAGGATTACATAACTTGCCGTAAGGCTCATATTTAAAACAGTAAGAAGCATTTCACTCATTGCTACACCTCCTTGTGCTCATCAATCAATCTTTTCAGCTCTTCTGCCTGATGGTTGCTTAACTTTTTACCACTAATAAAAGCTGTTAGAAATTTCGGCAAGGATCCCCCAAAGGTATCCTCAACAAAGTGTATACTCTGCTTGGCATAGTATTCATCCTTAGTAATCAGAGATGAAACCAGGGCATTCTCATTTTGGAAAATACCCTTTTCACATAGTTTTTTCAGTACTGTATATGTTGTGGACTTTTTCCAATTCATTTCTTTCTCACTTAGCTTCACAAGGTCCCCGGAACCAATCGGTTCGTTTTGCCAGATTAATTCTGCAAACCTTTCTTCACTTTCTGCCAGTTTGTATATCTTCATGATAAGCCTCCTTGGTCTATGCAACATAGACTTTATGATTTGAGTCTATAGCAAATAGACCATATTGTCAACAATATTTTATAGAAATTAGCTCTCCTGTTCCACCACAAAAGAAACGCCCGAAACCCCTTTATACAGGTTCCAGGCGACTTATCATTACTGCAATGTGCTGCTATTCAGCACCATTATTCTGTGATATACCGATATCATAGCACGATATTGTCTGCATGATGGTTCATTCCACTGCGCTATCCACTCTACTCTCCCAAATCCGCGCCATCCGTTCTACCCTTCCGGTATCCGTATACCCTTACTTCCAGATCTACCCTTCCAATATCAGCACACCCTTACGTTCCAGTTCTACCGTTCCACTCAGTTGCCTCTCTGTCAGCAGATCCATCCGCTTCTCCTTACCCAAATCAATCTGTACATCGGAATCATTGTGGTTGAGCACAAAGGTAAAGGTCTTACCTTCCTTGACTCTCTGGGTCACTTCGACTCCCGCAGGAGTTGTGATCGGAGCTTTCAAGCCTTTGGCCTCACAGAGCTGACCAATAAAATCAGCAACGAACCGTTCTTCCGGGTCGGATGCAATATAATAGGCCTTCCCTTTTCCAAAGCTGTTTTCCGTCAGCACAGGCCGTCCCGCATAAAAGTCCTTGCCATATACCGCCAGTGTCTTTGCACCCTCCGGATTGATCAGGTCGCAAAGCATGCCGCATTGATAAGAGCCTTCCAGTTTTCCAAAGGCCTCGTTTAACTCTATAGTGTTTGACATATCGGGGAATAGTGCATCAATTTCTTCAACCCATATGCCCATCAGCTTTCTCAATTTTCCCGGATAACCGCCCAGCACCACAAGGTCGTTTTCATCCACAATTCCGCTGAAGAAGGTTGTGACAAAGGTTCCTCCGTCCTCTACAAAGTGCTCCAGACGCTCGGCCGCTCCCTTCTTGACCATATAGTACAGCGGCGCTACAACGATACTATAGCCGCTCAGATCACTGTCCGGGCTGATAACATCCACAGCGATATTTCTGTCATAGAAAGCTTTATGGTATTTATCTGCTTGCTCCACATATTTTAATAAAACAGTCGGACCGCTGGACTGCTCCACAGCCCACCAATTGTCCCAGTCAAATAAAATAGCCGCTTTGGCATGAATGCGAGAATTCAGGATCTTACCGCCAAGCTTCTTAAGCTCTTTCCCCAGTTGTGTGCACTCTCTGAAAACACGGGTGTTTTCATGCCCGCAATGCTCGATGACCGCTCCGTGGTATTTTTCGCAGGCTCCCCTGGACCGCCTCATCTGGAAGAACATAATGGCATCGGCGCCTCTTGCCATGGCCTGATAGCTCCAAAGACGCATGACACCGGGGCGCTTCAGGCTGTTGTACGGCATCCAGTTCTGCTGGCTGGGGGTCTGCTCCATCAGCATAAAGGGCTGACCATTTTTAAAGCCCCTCATCTGATCGTGGCGCATCGCAATATTTGCCATTACTGCGTTAAGCGGCGGATAATTGTCCCATGAAATCACATCCATATACTTCGCCCACTTCGAATAGTCAAAAGGCTTAAAGACCCCCATAAAATTCGTGGTAATCGGCACATCATGGGAATGCTTACGGATTGCTTCATACTCCCCGATATAGCAAGCCAGGCTGGAATCCGACATAAACCGGTTATAGTCCAGATAAATACTTTGGTAACAGCGATCATCATTATTCAGTGAAGTTGGCGGTACAATTTCCTCCCAATCATAGAAGGTGTGCCCCCAAAAGCCCGTATTCCACCTGTGATTAAGCTCCTCGATGGTGCCATATCTCTCATTCAGCCAATTCCTGAATTCGGCTGCACAGGTATCACAGTAGCAGTAACGCCCATACTCGTTTGCAATGTGCCACACCACCAAACCGGGATAGTCGTGGTATCGTTCCGCAAGCTTGCCTGCAAGCTTCGCTGAAGCATTCCTGTATACTTCGCTGTTGGGACAGAAATTCACCCTTGCTCCATATGTACGCTTTTTCCCGTCAAAATCTACCGGCAACATCTCAGGATATTTGCGTGCCATCCAGGCAGGCTGCGCCGCAGTAGATGTTGCAAGGCAGGTGTATATACCGTTCTCCCATGCCAATTCCAGCACTTTATCAAGCCAGCTGAAATCATATACTCCTTCACTGGGCTCCAGCTTAGCCCAGCTAAAAACCGGCAGTGTGATAATATTAATACCCGCCAGCTTAAAAAGCCGCATATCTTCCCTCCAAATTTCTTCAGGCCACTGGTCGGGATTATAGTCTCCGCCATAATAAATTACAGGAAGCTTTGGGTTTATCATGATTGCCATCTCCTTGTCATTTTTATCAACACAATATATAATTATATTACCATTATATATGGCTGATACAGCGCATATCAATCGTATAATATTAGCATTAATATCAATATATTAACATCATGGAGGGTTTCTTTTGCGAAGAATGATTTTCCCCATCATCACTGAAAAAGAGAGTAAGCTTCCCTTTTATGTAACCAGTATTGGTACCAATGATAACCAGTACCATGTACAGAGACCGGAGGGATATCCCGGCTATCATTTTCTTTATGGCACATCAGGTAACGGCAAGCTGTTGATAGATGGAAAAGAGTTCTTTATTGGGGAGCATTCGGGGTTTTTCTTTCAACCCGGAATACCCCACGAATATTTTGCAGAAACGGAGCCCTGGACAACCTGGTGGATTACTTTTGACGGATATGCTGTAAAGGACTTGCTGAATGTAATCGGACTTGACCGGTATGAGGTTTTTCATGTCACCGATATGGAGAAGCTGCACAGGCTTCATGGTGAAATTCACACAGCCGCAGCAGCTGCAAGTCCCGCAAGTGGTTATGAGGCTTCTCACACGCTTTACGCATTTCTATTGGAATTGAATAGCTGTATCGGAGCAGAAGTGTTGAAAACCCGTAAATTCCGATTTCATCAGCTTCAGCCTTTATTACTGTTTATTGAGGATAATTTCAATAAAAACATCTCCCTCAATGACATGGCCGATATTACAGGAGTAACTCCACAGCATTTATGCCGATTATTCAGGCAGGCCTTCAATATGAGACCCTTTGAGTATCTTACGCTATATCGTCTGAAAAAAGCAAAGGAGCTCCTGGTTAGTCCCGGAAATCCTTTGCTGAAGGAAATTGCTGCAATAACCGGGTATCGTGATATCAGCTATTTTTGCTCTGTATTCAGAGAGTATGAGGGTATGACCCCCAATGAATTCAAAAAGATGCACAAGGAGTTTTGATTCCTGTGCATCTTATCTTATACTTGCTTACATAGTGCTGCATTTATTCCGTTCTACCATTACGACCGGATATTCCGCCGCAAGCAATCTCTGTTTTTCATCTCCCCAAACTACTGTATTCACTACGGCAGCGGCGGTATGATCAGTTCCTGTCCTACGGCGATTTTATTGGGATCCGTAATCTTATTCGCATCCATAATGAGTTTATATTTTGATTCGTCGCCATAGAATTTCACGCTGATCTTCATCAGCATATCCCCGGACTGTACGACATATGTAGTTCCTTCAGGACCAACGAGATCGGAATTCTCTGATTCTCCGCCGGCTTCTTCTCCTTCTCCGGTACCAATGGCGCCTTCACTCGTCGTTTCGGCTTCATCGAATTCATCTTCACCCAATCCCTCGTCAATAGCCGATGGGCTGGTAGTACTCCCTGTATTGTCTGATGGTGTACCATTCTGGGATAGTGTATCCTGCTCTCCGGGATTTCTCAATATGGTCCAAAGCTTGAATCCTCCGAGGAGAACTGCCACCGCCAGAATCACCAATACCGCCATTCCCACCACTTTTCCCATGTCAATGGTTTTCACATACCCTGCTCTTGCAACGCTTCCCATCCGGGCTGAGGTTTTGCCGGACCTGGAGGATCTGGAGGACCTGGACTGGATTGTTCTGGGACTCGGATATGTCACCTGTGCTTCCTCTGCTTCTTCGACTTTTATAACCATAGCGGTAATATTGTCCTCTCCCTCGTTCTTCACCGCTTCGGCTACCAGCTTTCCTGCCGCTTCATCCGGTTCAATGCTGGATGCAAGTATGTCGTAAATCGCATCCTCACTGACCGCATCCGTAAGGCCGCTGCTGCAAATCAGATACACTGTGCCTTCTCTTAGGGTATGAATATCGGATTTCTTGACCGTAGATCTTCCTTCTTCCATGGAAGCCTTCTGTTGTCCTGAGAGGAGCTCTGCCTGTTCGCTGCTGATGATTCCCATCTTCAAAAGTCTTTCGGCTCTTTTGTAGTCATTGACCATCAGCTTGAAGGTGTCACCTTCCAGCTTGTATACCCTGCAATTGCCTAAATTGACGGCTGCAATGCTGCCTTCATCGATCAGGATTCCTGCAAATGCAGTTTTTCGCTCTCTGAAATCATTATCACCGAGAGAAATACTGTGCATCAGGTTGCTGGCCTGTTCAACGCATTGTACCATTTCGTCCAGCTTCACATGAATGTCCTTTGAGCTATTTTGAGCTTTCTGATGGAATTTTCTCAAATCATTTATGATAGAAATACCTGAATCTTCGTCTTCCATACCATCGGATACAGCAAACAGACATTTACTTCCGTTTGTTTCAAGAGTAATCTGCGAATAGTCTGCAATACTTGGATTCATAAACTTTCCGTTGGCATAAATCCGATCATCATTGACTGTGCAAGCAGCGCCTATGTGAGTAACCGCGGAGAATGAAATCCTTGTGGTATCTTCCATACCTCTACCCCCTTGTCTTCTGTATCCTAAGAATATATCCGAATTGATATGATTATAGAATGAACTATTAATATAATACCATATATACCATTTGTGTTCAATAAAAGGTCTCTGCTATAATACTACATTTTTATGACGTGGCAGCTTGACATAAAGTTCCGTATTTTGTGAATATTTTCGGCATCATATACGAAATACTTTTTGCATTATATAGAACGAATGATATATGATGTATAAGGATGGTGATAAAAATGGACGGCTACATATCCTTTGGACCAGAAAACGGCACTCTGACTCCGTTCTCCCTGCCTCATCTCATACCAGTGGCTATTATTTTATTACTATGCACTGTTTTAATCCTATCACGGAATTTTTTCAAAACAGAGGGGTCCAGAAAGGCTTTCAGGCTTGCCTTTGCTGTTATTATTACACTGCAGCAGGCCGCAATCTATATTTGGTATACCCTGGCGGGCGAATGGTCTGTCGAAATAACGCTGCCTTTGCAGTTGTGCGACCTTTCGCTTTTTCTCTCCATTGCCGTTTTACTGACAAAACGGCAGCTGCTGTTTGAGCTGCTTTATTATTGGGGGCTGGGTGGTGCGACCCAAGCGATCCTTACACCGGATATCGGCAATTACACCTTTCCGCATTTTATATTCTACCAGTTCTTTATCTCTCACTGTGTCATCCTGCTTGCCTGCATTTACATGCTTGCCGTCGAAAAGTTCAAGCCTTCACCAAAATCTGCGTTCAGGACATTTCTGATTACAAACCTGTATGCGCTGTTTATTATTCCTTTCAACATGTGGACGGGTGGTAATTATCTTTTCCTTCGATATAAACCTGAGGGAGGAACTCTGCTGGATCTGCTCGGTCCATGGCCCTGGTATATTCTTTCGCTGGAAGCAGTTGCGCTGTTACTTTTCTCACTACTGTACCTGCCGTTTGCGTTCACCGGCAGCAGCTCCCGCAAGCCAGGAATTTCGGCATGAGAGTACTAAATCCCCCTCAGTTCATAGAAAATCAGGTATCTTTCACCAATCGGCTCATGCTCTATGTCTGTATTGAATGCATAACTCCATTCTGCGAAAATTGCCTTTCCTTCAGCAAGCTCCTCCCTGAACCTACCCCGGATAACAGCACTGCATCGGAGCAGCTCATTTATTTCAGCTTCATTCAAAAATGCTGCATCCCCGTGGTACTCCACATCCCCATAATACTCTGCCGCAGGCTGTTCATGCGGAAAAATTGCGGTTACATTCTTTTTACCATGGGTCACAAGATTCCACAAGTCCTTGTCAACTGCTTCGATTACGGTTCTGTGCCTGTTGATATCCAGAACGCCGCTTTTTTGTGCGATAAAATAGGGATAGTAGATAACCATACCCTTTCCGCCATATGTCTCAAGGAGTATATTCCCCACCCGGGCCGCTTCTTCAGCGTCTACTCCCACAGCTCTTGGCAGGTTCAGATCATTGCTTCTTTCCACTGCAACCCTAACGGTCCAAAGCAGATGATCGTCCAGCTGTGTATCGGCTGTGAATCGCTTCCACGGTACAGTAGGAAGGTTGATTGCCATTAATTCATAAAAGCCCATATATTTGTTCATTGCACCCATCCCGACCGGCTATTTTCTAGAAAAACCCACGTTTACAGCTTGAAATAATCAAAAAGCATCCCGACGTCAATCCCTGCAATCTTTGTATTGCTGTATTTCTCATAAAGCTGCCTGTGCCCATCCTGCAAATTTTGTGAGGTAATGCCATGCCGGATTGACAGATAGGCTTCCATATATGCTGCGAACTTATCGCAGAATTCGATGATTTTTCCGTCTACAGGTGAAAACTCTTCACTATTATAGAATTCACTGATTTTCTCCGTACTGACTTCAATTACCTTTTCATTCAGCAGAATTTTGCCGGCAAATTCATTCTCCGTAAAATAGCGGATTTCCTGTCGCCAGTTCTGAGGCAGAAGCGGCAGTAATACTTCTTCCATTTGCTTGTCCTCAATGGATTTAATCAAATCACCGAGGCCTTCAATAGAATTCTTCACAGGAGAAATAATGTCCCTGGTAAGCACCTCAGGCATATCATGAAACAGTCCGGCAAAGAAATTGTTGTATTTGCGCTTTTCACAAGCATTTAACTGCAGTGTCAGAAGGTAGGAAAGAAGTGCAACAATCAGCATATGTCCTGCAACTGAGGTTTCGGGAACTCGCGGCGTCTGTGCCCATCTCTGCTGGAAACGCAGCTGTCCGACCATGTTCAGAAAGTCCGTAGCCCCCTTGTTGAATACCAGCTTACGGACACCGTCAATATCACGGTGTTCTTCCAGTTGCCTGTCAATATTCCTTTTTGTATCCTCCAACCCGAAAAAATCCGCACTAAGCTTATGTACAATGCTGAATTCCCAGCTGGTGGCCAGGTAATGGGAGGCTTTGAGGATTCGTTTTTCATGGAGGCTGTACTCAGGCTCAAACAAATAGTTCCTCATTCTGCTGCCAAAGCCCTGTTGAATATCATTGATCCCCATTACATCCAGCTTTTTCAGGACGAGCTCATTAATCTGTTCCCCATGCTTATCCATGAGCATATGAAAAATCGGTGGTTTTATATCGGTAAGCAGGATTCGCTGAAAAAACTCAAAAATGGCTCCTTCAATCAGCTTCGTCCAGTCTATGACTTTGTTTTCATCTTCTTCGAAGCGCCCAATCACATAGGCATAAAACATTTTATGCGCCTGCTTGTCGAGTTCGGTAAATCCCTTGTGAGGTCTGATATGGTCATTCCACCTCTGCATGCTTGCAGCCTGGTAAATAAAGCTGAGAAAGCCCTCTCTGATCATTTCCTGCCCCCCAAATAGGCTGCGCCGCAATGGCTGCAGCAAAATATATTGCAAAAAAGCGCTTGTGATATTACAAAAATAATATCACAATTTGTTTCCGCTGTACACGTTGGGGTAGCTGTCGTTCATGAATATGCAAGAATGAGGTGTTACTAAACATTAATTAAATGAAAGCCAGAAGCTCCCTTTCTTGTTAATGATATCGGAAATATCCACATAAGGCACCGAAAATGTGGGATACCCGGCAGCGTACGGCGCTATTTCGTAGGGTGTAAAATAGAGCATCAGCGCATCTTCCGTCAGATAAAAGGTATGGTCCGAACGGATCCCCTTGTAGCTGTCAGGCCATATAAAAGCCTCTTCTCCCTGTTCCTGCACCTGCTTCTCAATTTGTTTTTTCACAATCTCACTTAGCACTCCGGTATAATTACTTCCGTCTTTAAACAAATCCTCCAGCTGATAAAAGCTTCCGGTCTTTGTATCCACATGGATATAATCCATGACTGGCATTCCATGGGCCGCTCCGAAAGGATAATCGTAACCCGTTCTCTGCAATACCAGCAGGTTTTTCATATAAAAGCCAATATCGAACCCACCCTCATAATGATAATCAAGGTTATCTTCCGGCTTAACATTCACATTCTCTTTCCACATGGCCCGGAGCCTAGTATTGATGTTATCCTCCACCTTCAGACTGGCGAGATTCTCCAGTATAGGATAATAGTCAAGGTAATTCCTGTTAGGGCTGAATTTACTCTCCGTTACCTTAATCCCATTCTTAAGAACGATACTCTGATCGGGGCGGTATATAACACTACGCTGATTGTTCATGTAGTAGTGTCTGCTGTCAATGTCAGCATAAACCAGCCCGTCCAGCAGTTCCAGACTCCCCATCCCCTCCGCTGACGGAAGATCAGCGATCCTGTTACCGGTTTTGTCAATAAAATATACGTTTACTTTATCATATACAGATGCCGCTCCATCCTTAAATGGTTTGATATTGTAAAACATAAAATCGGTCAGAATCGTCCCCTCTTGAGTGGCCAGCGCAAATTTAGAGCCGGCAAAGGGATTATTCGCGTCAGCTGCTATTCCCAAAGCAACCATTCCTTCACCAAGCTGCAGTATTTCACTATATTGAGGCTTTATGAGGTATTTTCCTTTTTTATCAATCAATCCGATTTGATGAACCACATAATCCTTCGCCGCATTCACAACGGCCGTTCCGCCGCTGAAATCCTGCGCTTCAAGAAACGACGGTTGAACCGCTATACTGCCATTGGAATTCAGATAACCGAATTTTCCATCTGCATCCATTTTGAATGCCATCATTCCGTCGGAAATGCCCATTACATACTGGTATGGAAGTGTCTTAATGATCTTTCCATTTTTATCGATAAGGGCATACTCCTTACCGGGTAGCTTGACTACAGCCCGGTCTCCCTCAAAACTGCCGGCAGACTCATAAGCTGGTTGTATAGCAGTTTTTCCTGTCTCATCCAGATATCCGTATAGGTACGTGTGGTTTTGCGCCTGAATCGCATATACTGCCCGGTTACTTTTATAGTCTCCGATATACGGATAAGGCTGTGATAGGACATCCCCTTCAGAGTTTAGTACCACTGTACCATTTTCCTCCCGTGCAGAGGCAAGTCCCTCGGAATAGTCATTGATATATGAATATATCGGTTCCACAACATATTTTCCCATTCTGTCAATCAGCCCGTACTTGTCTTGTACCAGGACCACTGCCAGCCCATTGGGTTGAAACCGGAATGCTTTTGTATACTTGGGTTTCAACGTAAATTTGCCGGATTTGTCGATATATCCCCATTTCTGTTCACCCAGATATCCAAGCGCAGCAGGATAAATTGCAGTTTTCAGGCCATTAGTACCCACAGGTTCAGAAGCTAAATCATTGGACGGGCCTTGTTCAGATACCGGACCGGCATCGTCCGGGTTATTTACTGGCACCTGACCGGAAGTACTTTGATTGTTCTGCTTACCCTGTAATGCGGTCTGTACACTCCCGCCGCCCTTACTCAAGCTGCATGAGCTTGAAAAAAGCATAAGTGCAATTACTGTAAAAACCATCATGGTTCTGTTCATTTTCTCCAACTTCCTCCGTAAAAACATATTGCAACAAATCTCTATTGCAACGATTCCCTATAAATATATATTACTCCGATTTTTATGCTATAATGTTAAAAATACTTTAAATTATTCAGGTGTATTATGGACAGTTACTTATATGAAACTCATTTGCATACAAGCGAAACAAGCCAATGCGGCAAGGTGGCTGCGGCAATAGCTGCAAAAATTTATCATGATGCAGGATATACGGGCATTGTGGTAACCGATCACTATTTCAAAGGATTCTTTGACATGCATCCGTTTAGCAGCTGGAATAGAAAAGTCGATCTTTTCCTTGCCGGTTACAGAAATGCTCTGGCGGAAGGTCAGAAGCTCGGCCTCGAGGTTCTCCTCGGTATGGAAATACGTTTTACAGAAAACGCTAATGACTATCTGGTTTATGGCTTTGATGAAAGCTTTCTCCGCGAAAACAAGAAGCTATACAGGTTAGGTTTGAAAGGCTTCAGAGAATTGACTGCCGGTATGGGGATCTACATTATCCAGGCACATCCCTTCAGGCCTCGTATGGTTCCTGCCCCACCGTCTCTTATTGACGGTGTTGAGGTTTATAATGGAAATCCCAGACACGACTCCTCCAATCATCTGGCCATGCATTTCGCTACAGAAAACAGTTTGAAAATGCTGTCCGGCTCAGATTTTCATCAACCACAGGATGCTGCAAGAGGCGGAATCATGGTTGCTGAAAAATTACATCCGGATCATTTTACAGACGTCTTTTTGCAGGGCCGGATCAAGGATTATAAAAGAACCTGATTGCATCAAGGATCATAAAACCTGACTACATTATGGATTATACATAGACGCTGACCGCATCACAATTATCAGACACCGAACACACTCCTTCGTATTATTTATTGTAAACGAAAACAACATTTAAAAATTAAGAGGGGTGTATGATAATGCATAGAAGAATTTTTCTGTCGGATACAAATAAGAAGATTGGTGGCGTTTGCGGAGGAATCGGTGAATATCTCGGTATAGATCCGACTATTGTAAGGCTTTTATGGTTTCTTTCGATTTTCCTCGAGGGAATCGGATTATTGGCGTATTTCATAGCATGGCTTGTCATACCAAGAGAAAGCCGCTGCAAAAACAACGATTGGTAATAGGACAGTGAAGGAAGCAGGGACATCCCCGCTTCCTTTCTAATGTGTTCACCGCTTGAAAACGGATTCATTACCCGCCAACAAGGCTTTTTGCTTTAGCAAAAGAGCCGATAGAGGCGGGTGACATTTTTTGTTACAGTGTTACATTTCCAACACTTTAATTCCGAAGGGCTCCAGCGAAACCTGTATTTCCTTTTTATCCGGATCAGATACCATTGTTTCTTGAGGCAACCCGGTGTTATTAATAACCACCAGCTTGTTATCACCCGGATAATATGCGCAATCAGTTAATACATTACTGCTGTTCCAGACCAAGAAGCGCTCTTCTTCTCTCGCAGCCCAGAAAATTGCTCTGCTAAGCATTCTAACATTGTCCGGGGTGAATTTGAAACCGGAGAAATAAACGCTTCTTCCATCTTCAAAATCACGGACCGCAGCAACCGGCGAACCATTCTTTTCAAAAAGGACCTTTGTGCCACCATCAATAACAAATAAATTATCAATATCCTTATCAAAATCGGGTTGCACGTTCAACTCTTCAGTAATAAAATGCCTGCTATCCGCTGTGAATGCATATTTTGATTTACAGATGGACAACCCGGTCTCCCTGTCAACGCCAAGTACAGAAGACATTTTAAAATACCCGTAACCACCCTTGGAAGCAGAGGGCTCACCGATACCGATAAATCCGCCGCCTTGTGCTACCCATCCGGTCATTTTTTCGATTACCTGTGGATTATTCCATTTGTCTCCACCGCACCATGCACTGTCCAGTCTGCCTGCATTTATAATCACTCTGATATCATCAGAAATGCCTTTTTCAACAATATCCTCAAAGCTGATAAATTCTACATCCACAGGTAATCCGGCCAGAGCCTCCAATACCCTGATCAGCTCAAGTTCGGGATGCTCATGCATATGACCGCTACAGCTCCATGTCCGAAGGCTTCCCCAGGCAGTAAGCACCGCAACCTTGCAGGGAGCTGTATAAGGAGTGCCATTTGAGTGAAAAGACTTCAACATTCGGAATTCATCGGCCACCTCTTCGATATAATCCATAAAGTCCGGAAAATCTTCAACCAAATGCAGGTATCCACCCAGTCCGATTCGATCAACGGACTGCCGCAGGAGTGCTCTCCTGACACAAACCCAGAATCTCTGGGCATCCAGCTTGGGATTCCCCCCTGGCTTAAATGTAGGTTCCCCTGTGAGCCCTGTCGGAAAAAGATAAGGATGCAGCCTCAGTTCGTGGGTTTTGGCCCCTTTTACCGCAGCACACAGCCTTGCTTCAAAAGCATTAAACACGCATTTGATGATCCCGTCAAAGCCCAATTCAGCAAATCGGTGTCCCTGGGGCTCTACTCCGATCCAATGATCATCATAAAACACATAGGCTTTTTTACCATACTTATGTACAAGATCAATACACTTTCTGCCGAACTCTACAACAAAATCAATGATAAAATCCATCCAATCCCTGTACTTTTGTGTAGGTACATTATGCGTCGAATTATATAAACCGCCATTGACAAAATCCTCAGACGTCATAGAATAGCCCTTTACCTTTTCAAATGCGCTAAGCGAATAAGGATTTACAGTAAAATCATAAGAAGCCCAATCCGAGTAAATATACCGCAAATTCGGGTCATCACCCCATAGCCAGCAAAAGTTGTAGAACATCGAGGTAAAGCGGACTACATTCGTATCAGGATGCTCCTTAAGCCATTTTTCCAAAAACTCCAGTATATGCGCCTGAGTCTCGGGATACATGGGTTCCACAGACATCAGGTGCTCCTTGTCACCCCAATTATTGGTAATATGATTATACATGGAAATCTCTTCCCAAATCCTAACAACAAGAAAATTCACCGTATACTTGTGCCATTTTACCGCATTCTTTATCTCAACAGTGCCTTTTGCGGCATTAAAGCTCCAGTTTGCCTTCGGAACCTCATGTCCGGCCGTTCTGTCAAATACCTGCCACCATTGCTTTGCGTCATCCTTAGAATTAATTACAAACTGTTCTTTGAAATAGCCTTTCAGCAGATCTATCGTTACGGTGCTTTCCTTCGCCGTTACAGGAAAGCTCATCAGATAATTCTGCTGCAGCTTGTCCATGTTGGCCTTTGCCCAGGCGTTATCCGCTCTTACAACACAAAGAGTGGAATAAATATCATATTCGCTCTCAACAATCTTGTCGGATAATTGGGTTCCGTCGCTATCTCTTATAACATCCGCCCCCCACTTTTGTGCAAGATGAAGTGTCAATTCCTCATAGCCTGCTTCACCGGGCAAAGTAAAAGAGCCTAAACTATCGGGATTTCTTTTCATATGGCTCCTCCTGAATATGCTTAATTAAGATCATTATATCTGACCCTCATTTTTTTGTAAATATTGCTATATTCTTTGTAACCTATTTACATAAGTTGAATATGATGATTATGAAAGGTGGGATTATAAATGTCAGATGAAAGAGGCGGATTTTTAGGCGGTATCTTCCAAGGAAACTGTGCAATACTATTCTTTATCCTGGTATTCCTCTGCCTGTTTACAGGCTTTGGACATTGCGGCGTAGATAAATGCTAATTAAAGTCACACAGATAAATACTTACGCAAAATCATTCGGAGCCTGTTAAAATGTAAGCAAATGGAGTGATTCGCATGGCAGAAGATAATGAAGACAGAGGTTTATTTTGCGGGGGCAGCTTTATTTGGATTATCATTATCATTATCCTGATAATCTGCATATTCCCGATCTTTATCAGCCCAATCGGTTGTGGCTGTAAAGGTAAATGCTGATCAGCATATTCGGTTAGTGTGGCCGGCTTTCCGGCTAAGCACAAGAAAAAAGGCGGTTTTGCAACCGCTTTTTTTTATTTTTCATGATTTGAATGTAGACTTACTGATTTCTGTATTGAGGCTCCTCCTTTTCAATGTACTTCTGCCTTCCCTGCAGTTTTTTAAGGGAATCATCAAAAGTCTGAGCCAGCTGCTGAAACGTTTGTTTTGCTTCCTGATCGTCTGTTTCCAGTGCAAATGTCTTCATGGTTGCTGCAGCACTTTGCACTGTGGCAATCGCCTGCTGCATTTGAGTTGCTATCGTCATCATGTCACCTCCCTTCAATTTCCAATGGGGGCATGAGTTTCTCAGCCTTTGGGACGAAAAAACAACGAGGCTAAAAATCCAAAAATAATTGCTGATGAAATTCCTGAGCTGGTGATTTTAAAAATACCGGCCAGCACTCCTATGAGTCCTGTTTGCTCTGCTTCCTGCAATGCGCCCTTTACCAGCTGGTTACCAAAGCTGCTGATCGGAACAGATGCTCCCGCACCGGCAAACTTTACCAAAGGCTCATACAGTCCAAAACCGCCTAGAATAGCCCCTGCAACAACCAACGTGCACATAGTGTGGGCGGGTGTCAGCTTCAATACATCCATCAGCAGCTGTCCGATCACACAAATCGCGCCACCGACCACAAAAGCCCAGATAAACTTTTCCAAAACCAATACTCTCCTTTATACCATTTCTATTGAGACTGCATGGGCAACGCACGGAATACTCTCCTTCTGTTGGTAGGACATCGGAGAAAGAAGCGCACCTGTTGCAATAACCAGAATCTTTTTCAATTCGCCTCTTCTCATCCTGTTCAGAAAATGTCCGTAAGTTGTCGTTGCAGCACAGGCACAGCCGCTTGCTCCTGCCAATACAGGCTGATCCTGTCGGTAAATCATCATTCCACAGTCGGTAAACTTTTCTGACGGAATCTCTATACCGTGCTTTTTTAGTAAATCATCCGCAATTTTATGTCCGACGCTTGCCAGATCTCCCGTTGCAATCAGATCATAATCCGCTTCACTGACACCCAGATCCCTGAAATGACTTTCCAGTGTGTCTACCGCCGCCGGAGCCATCGCCGCTCCCATATTGAACGGGTTGGTGACTCCCATATCCACTACACGCCCTATTGTGGCGGCCGTTACAACCGGTCCCTCGCCCTGCCGGGCGACAACTGCGGCACCGGCTCCAGTTACAGTCCATTGGGCGGTGGGAGGCTTTTGCGCTCCATACTCTGTCGGATACCGGTACTGCTTTTCTGAGGCGGCATTGTGGCTTGATGTGCCCACAAGTACGTTCATGGCAAATTCACTGTCAACCATCATGGATGCTATGGCCAGTCCCTCCATGGAGCTGGAGCATGCCCCGTAAATGCCCAGGAAAGGAACCCCCAGAGTACGTGCTGTAAAGCTGCTGGGCACAATTTGATTAATCAAATCACCACTTAAGAAAAACTGTATATCCTCTTTCTTTAGCCCCGCCTTCTTGATGGCTGTTTCGCAAGCCTGCTCCTGCAATTTTTTCTCCGCTTTTTCAAAGCTATCCTGTCCAAGCCACAGATCATCATGGAGCAAATCAAAATCTTCAGCTAAAGCTCCCTGTGCCTCGAAAGGACCTCCAACTGCAGCAGATCCGATAATGACCGGCTTTGATTCAAAAACCCAGCTTTGATGACCGACGATCATTTATATCCCACCCAACATTTTTATTACGACACTCACAATGGCAACAATAAAAGCGGAAAAAACTCCAAACACGATGACCGGTCCGGCAATTTTGAACATGTTTCCGCCCACCCCCAGTACATACCCCTCACTTTTATGTTCCAGTGCTGCCGATGCAATGGTATTTGCAAAGCCGGTGACCGGTACAGCTGTTCCTGCGCCAGCCCATTGTGCAATATGGTCATAGACCCCCAGACTGGTTAATAGAACAGAAGTAAATATTAATGCTGCAACAGTAGGATTTCCTGCTGTTTCCTCTGTAAATTTAAAAAAGGTGATAAATACCCGGTTCAGTCCCTGTCCAATTGTGCAAATGATCCCTCCAACCAGAAATGCTTTGAGACAATTGCTCAAAACCGGTATCTTAGGCTCTCTTGCCTTCGCAAAGTCCTGATATTGCTGCTGTGTCGGAGTGAGCTTCTTTCTTTTTTTACTTGACATTCATTACACCCTCCATTTCATTAACGCAATAAATACGGCGTTAGCTGTTTTATCAGCCGGCCGAGTTTTTCTGCGTTTTTACTGTACATGGCCTTCGCAATTTCATCCTCTGTCTCCAGCGCATATCGCATGAAATCAGACTGACATTTCTCAAGATTGGCATATAGCAGTTCCTTTGTTTTGGGCTGCGGCGATTCCACAGAGTCGTCGAAAAAATCCAGGTACAAATCACCTGAGGAATCTACCTGACCCAGAAAGATATTGTCAAGGGAAACGCCTGCATTTTCCACCTGCTTCATGATCCATTCCCTGTTCAATCCTAATGAAGCCAAAGGTTCATATAGGATATTGCCATCCAGTATGACTGTCTGAGGTTCTGTCTGCGGAGCGGTCTTAATTCCTAAATCGTGTGCTGTTACAGGTTTTCTGTCGGATTTCAAAAAAGCATTGATTTCTCCGGTGGCTTCCATAACGGCAAACTCAACATCCGCCATACTGAATATATTTTTATTGCGAAGCTCACGTAATAGCTCTTCTCCCGTATACCGGGTTTTTATGAGGTTTTCCTCCATAATCCTTCCGTGCTTTATTAGAACAGTTTCCTTTCCGTGGATGAGATCATGGATCCGTTTGCTTTTTAATGACAGGTAGTCCACAAGAATCGGAAGGAAAAACCATACACCCAGCGCCAGCAGGCCGGTTACCGGATTCGTGATGATATTGACAGAAATCAATGCCGCAATGGTCGCCAAAACTTGGTAGCTGACATATCGGTACAACGGTACATGAGTTATATTTCTCTTGCCCATCACTCTTACAAGAAACAGGACAAGTATGAATAATGCTATCGATCGCAAAAGAATCATTGCCCAAATCTGCATAACGAATTTCCTTTTATCCTTTTAAATAGATATTGAATTATACTATCTGATCATACATCCGGCGAATCAATTTCCTTTATATTGAGGTTCCTGGTTTTCCAGTGTCTGTAACCTCATTTCAAGATCGTTGATGATGTCTTCGGTTATTTTCAGCGTTTCATTGTAGGCATTTCTGGCCTCTTCGTCCATTGTCTGAGCTCCATATATCTCCAATGTAGCATGACTTCCTTTCAGTGATGCCAGTGTTTGCTTTACTTGTGATGCAACAGTCATAAAATGCGCCTCCATTTCAATTTAAGTTAACGCACATGACGGAATGAATCCGACATGTGCTCACGAAAGGGGCTGGTCATTCCTCTTCGCTTCATTGCTCGCCCATGCATCCTGGCTGGTCATTCCGCTTCGCTTCATTGCTCGCCCATGCATCCTGGCTACGCTTTCGCGCCCCGCATTTGCGTGGCGATTGAACAACGTCATTGGGGGGCTGTGGACGTTGTTCAAGTATTATTCTTACTCAAATGATCTATTTCATACTATAAAATCACAAAACGTTACTTTTCTATTTACATTGTTCAGACTTATACAAAATAAATCGATTCCGATATTTGTAATGTTCCCATCTTTCTCATTGCGTCATATTCTGGTAGAATATTGGTGTAAATTTTGATTACCTCGGAGGCACTGTATTATGGACAGCAAAGCATGGATCATATCGGCCAATATGGGACTGGGTCATCAAAGGGCTACATACCCGTTAAAAAGCATTGCATTTGACGGAATACATCTTTTTGGGGAAAATCAGATGACACACAGAAAAGAAAGGATGCTTTGGGAAGTTTTCAGAAGCTCCTATGAGACGCTTTCACGCACCAGACAATTACCTCTCATCGGTCCATCCCTGTTCAATCTGCTTGAAAAGCTTCAGAATATTACACCCTATTACCCGCGCCGCGATCAATCCAGACCTTCTCTTCAGGTAAAATCGCTCTATATGCTGATAAGAGGCGGAATGGGTAACGGTATGAGCAGGATGCTCGAATCAAAAAGGCTGCCTGTTATTACCTCATTCTATGCTGCAGCAATCGCTGCCGAGCAGCTTACAGACCTTCCTGTATACTGTATCATTTGTGATGCAGATATCAACCGTGTCTGGGTTGCTGAGAAGCCTGATCAAAGCAGAATTGTTTACTTTGCCCCCTGCGGCAACGCCATGCGGCGTCTCATGGAGTACGGTGTGCCTAATGAACGGATTTTCCTCACCGGTTTTCCTCTCCCACAGGAAAACATCGGCCAAAACAATATGAACATCCTTCGCCACGATCTGGCAAAAAGATTGATCCGCCTTGACCCTACAAAGCGTTTCAGAACCATTCACGGTGAAGAGGTCAGGCATTACCTGGGTGAATATTGGAATCCCGAAGCAGAGGCTTCTCCTATTACATTAACCTATGCGGTTGGCGGCGCAGGTGCTCAGGCTGAAATTGCAGATGGTGTGATCAAAAGTCTTGCCAAGTCAATAAAGAAAGGTAAAATAAAGTTGAATCTGGTTGCCTCCCACAGAAAAGAAGTAAAGGTGTATTTTGAAAAGCTGCTCAAAAGAGACGGGCTGACATCAACAGACGGAATCCGGATTCTATATAGTAATGACAAAAATCAATATTTCCATGCATTCAATGAAATCCTGAGGGATACCGATATTCTATGGACCAAACCATCAGAGCTGTCCTTTTATTGTGGGCTTGGCATACCCATCATCATTGCCCCTCCCATCGGCCCTCATGAAGTTTTCAACCAACGGTGGATCAGAGATCTTGGTGCAGGTCTTCATCAGGGTGATCCCCAATATTGCAGCGAGTGGTTACAGGATTATATCTTGGATGGCAAGCTTTCACTGGCAGCATGGGATGGCTTCCTTTACGCAAGGAAGCTGGGCGCAGCTAGAATTGCAGAGGTGCTTGAAACAGGAACCATGGAGAGGTTCTATAATCCACTGCTCCGGTAGTGTGTCTTTTAACAATGTTCTTTGGGTTAGCCCTCGTAAAGCTTTGACACGATAAATGCCTCCAGCCTCCTGGGTACCAATCTCTTTAAAAAGACCATCAGCTTATATTGTATTCCAACTGCCACACATACAGGAGGATTCCTTCGTCTGATTATCTTTTCAATTACCTTTGCTACAACAACCGGCTCAGGCCCATTGGATTCGTCTCGCTCCATGACGGCTATAGACCGCTTGCCATATTCTGCATAAGCTGAACTGTCATCTCCTGCCTTAACAAATACTCTGCTGCCTGTAAAACCGGTCCTCGTATCGCCCGGCTCCACCAGAGCTACCTTTATTCCGAAGGGTCTGAGCTCATTTCGCAGAGAACCGCTCATGCCTTCCATTGCAGCCTTACTTGCCACATACATGGATTGGTATGGTATTGGAAATACAGCGCCAACAGAGGACATGTTGATAATAAGGCCCCTGCCTCTTTTCCTCATGGAAGGCAATACATGCCTGATCACCCGGTGAACACCAAAAAAGTTCGTATCAAGCTGCAAAAATGCCTCTTGTGGCGAAGTGTCCTCCACAGACCCGGCAATCCCCATTCCTGCATTGTTAATCACGATTCCCAGCTCCCCTTCGGCTTCAAGCACCTGTTCCACCGCAGCCTTGACGGACTCCTCACTGCATACGTCCATCTGCAGCATATGGACAAAACCGGCTGATCCCTTATCCATCAGCACACCCGTCTGTACTTTTCTCGAGGTACCGTAAACCTTATAGCCCCTCTGGGCCAGATACTCCGCAACAGACTTTCCAATCCCGGACGAAGCTCCCGTCACCAATACAACCTTACCATAATACATACTCATATATACCTCCGGAAGAGCTGGTATTTTCCCTCAATCTATTTTATCACATGTCTGGTACTCTGCCAAATATCGGATATCCGGGCATGTGTTAACTCATTAACTAATCAGGTACCGGCAGCACTGGATTTACCACAGTATCGGATTCCCAGCAGACATCCCAGCCGGCAATACGTAATATTTCCCGTAACGCTTTGCCGGGAAGCAGACTTATGTACTTATTCCCATTTATGTGGTAGAATAAGTTCATTCAATGAAGAATCGGTATTTACTCATATAGAGAAGGAGAGATTACTGAACGATGGATATTTTCGAAAAGTGCTTTGACTACAAAGACTACAAAGAGGTTTTGGCTGCGGGATTATACCCTTATTTCCATGCCCTTGAAACAGGACAGGATACTGAAGTAGTGATCGAAGGCATCAAGACTGTAATGGTCGGTTCAAACAATTATTTAGGACTCACCTCTGATCCAAGAGTAAAGAAGGCAGCTATTGAAGCTGTAGAAAAGTTTGGTTCCGGTTGTTCCGGATCAAGATTCCTCAACGGAACCCTTACACTCCACCTCGAATTGGAAAAGAAGCTGGCTGCTTTTGTTAAAAAGGATGCTGCACTGACCTTCAGTACAGGCTTTCAGACAAATCTGGGCATTATTACTGCCATCGCCGGCAGAAACGATTACATATTCTGTGACAGCGAAAACCATGCAAGTATTGTAGATGCCTGCAGACTGAGCTTCGCAAAAACCCTTAAGTTTGACCACAATAACATGGATGAATTGGAGAGGCTGCTGAATAAGGCTGACGATAATCATGGCAAGCTCATTATCGTGGATGGAATATTCAGTATGGAAGGTGATATTGCGGACCTCCCCTCCATTGTCAAGCTGGCTAAAAAGTACGGGGCCAGAGTCATGGTGGACGATGCCCATTCCTTCGGCGTACTTGGTGAACACGGAAGAGGTACTGCAGAGCATTTTGGGCTGGAGGATGAGGTAGATCTGATCATGAGCACCTTCAGTAAATCTTTGGCAAGCCTTGGTGGATTTGTTGCCGCAAAACAGGATGTCATTGACTATATCAAGCACAATTCCAGACCGTTTATATTTTCTGCTTCCATTCCACCCTCCAACGCAGCGTCAGCCATTGCCGCTCTTGATATTATTCAATCGGAGCCGGAAAGGATCAGAAAGCTTGGTGAAATTTCTTCTTACATGCGTCAGGGCTTTAAGAAGCTTGGTATACCGATTTATGAATCCAACAGTGATATCACCCCCATTGTGCCTGTTATGACATATGAGAACGAACCGACTCTTGTTGTGACAAAAATGCTGCGCGAAGAAGGGGTTTATGTAAATCCTGTTGTTTCGCCGGCAGTCAAACCCGGACAATGCAGGATCAGAACCAGCTATACTGCTACACACACCAAGGAGCAGCTGGATTATACGCTGGAAGCCTTCCGTAAGGTGTTCAGCAAGCTAAAAGAATAAGCCGCAGTACATGTGAGGAAAATACAAATGAGGCTGTGCACCGGTAGTTTTTCAACCGCTGATGCAACAGCCTCGTTTTTTATGCTGCCACGCTTTCCGGCGCAGCTATGATCCATCGGATTTCGTTATAACACTTCGGTTCATAGAAAATTTTTCGTTTAGGCGATAATCTGCTTCGCAAATTACGCTTAGGAGAAAAATTTTCTTACCCGGGATGCATGGGCGAGCAGATGACAAAGTCATCGACCAGCCTCAGCAGTGTTTCAACAAGGCGGTGGACATCTTGGCCTCGTTACATGTTTTCCTTCAGCTGCTTCACCTTAGCCTCAATTGCCGGTCTGGCTTCCTCCATCAGTTCCTTGTAGAAGCCTTCATACTCGTAAGTGATGTCCTCACCGCTTTCAATACCTCTCATGTAACTTTCCATCAATTTGAAATCCTTTTCATAGCAATGGAAGGAATTCGCTCTGTGGGTATATGTGCCCATCTCAACGCCAAGGGTATCCGCTACCCTTTTTTGCAGCATGATGAACGCAAACATGTTCATAAATGTGGCCTCAGGAGCATCATTGCTTCTCATCAGCACTTTCATGTGCATTTTTGAATCCCGGATAAAAAACTGCATGTGCTGCAGACAGGCCGGGCTGGTGTTACCGTGGCTCGTGTCCTTGCGCCAGTCCCGCACATCAACAACAGCTCTTCTGCTGTCCGGGTTACGTCTCAGTTCCTCATAAATAAAAGGGAGCTGCTCCGCGATCCTGTTGTGATACGTATAATCCCACCCATGACCGATTTTAAAATCCAGTATGCCATCCAGCATTTCCTGCCGGTACTGCTCCAGATCCGTATGTCCTCCAATAAACAGTTTACTGATCATGGGTTCGGCTAACGGTTCCTCCACAAATATGGTCATACTGCATTCCTTTTGCTTTTGGTTATAGTCCGGGCAATCACTAAGCTCACCATGCTTGTACAACTCTGTGATAGAACGGTGGTACGCCTCTGCCAGGGTTTTTCCACGTACAAACAATTCTTCCATATAAATCTTCCTTTCGGATAAACATTATGTAGCACTATTGTATCACAAAATCAAGCTAGATTCCTTACATAGTCCTGCCAGATTCCTGTGATATACCCGCCATAGTTCTATTAGATTCCTACAATATGCATACCGCTATCCACATGGATCACTTCACCGGTAATTCCGTTGGACATGCTGCTCAAAAGAAATACTGCAGTATCACCCAACTCCGAAAGCTCTACGTTTTTTCTAAGCGGAGCTCTTTGCTTCGTTGCTTCCAAAATAGAGCCGAAATCCTTCACGCCTTTGGCAGAAAGTGTCTTGACGGCTCCCGCAGATATAGCGTTCACCCTGATGCCCAGATGCCCCATGTCATTGGCCATATACATCACACTGGCTTCAAGAGCAGCCTTTGCCACGCCCATGACATTATACCCTGTGAAGGCCTTTTCCGATCCCATATAAGTCAGTGTAACAATACTGCCACCCTCTGTCATCAGGTCTCTTGCCTTTCTGCCTACAGCAACCAGTGAATATGCACTGATATCCAGCGCAAGAGCAAATCCGTCTCTGGAGGTATTGACAAAACTGTCCTGCAGATCTTCTCTCTTGGCAAATGCAATAGCATGCACCAGACCATGGATTACTCCAAATTTATTCTTGACTTCATCAAAAAAGGTGTCTATGTCATTATCTGAAGTAACATCCAGTTGAGATGTTGAAACATCGCCCAGCTCTTTAGCCAGCTGTTCCACTCCCTCTTTCTCGCGTTCTCCCTGGTATGTAAATATGAGTGAAGCGCCCTCCCTGTGGGCTGAAACTGCAATCCCCCAGGCAATGCTCCATTTGTTTCTGACCCCCATGACGATGATATTTTTTCCCTTAAGCAAATCTCCCATTTCCGTATCATTCCTTTCATCGGTTTAGCCTTCTGACGGCACTTGTTATCTTAGCCTTCACCTGCTTGACCGTGTTTTATTATCAACAGCTAATAGATAAATATGCCGGTTGCATATGAAGTATTATAGCCCTCATTTCTCTATTGTATCATTTGGAATTTCATTGTCAACAGGTCATAATTCCAGGTTATAATATCTCATACTACTCGTACCATCCATCAATGAGGTGTCTCAACATGGATAATCTCACGGATTTGCTTATCTTCACCCGCCAATATATCACAATTCCGCCATAAACAGAAAGGTCTTGTCTGCAAAGCCAGGTAGCCATTCATGCCCGAAATCGGGATAGATTACCATGTTCTTTTTAGATTCAATTTTGTTATACGCTGCGAACTGGGTGGACGGCGGGCAGATCGTGTCCATCAGACCAGTTGCCATAAGCACCTCGCCTTTTATTCTTTTAACCAGGTTTTGAATATCGATGTATCCCAGTTTCGTAAAAATTTCGTCCTCTCTGTCATGAGTGGGGTCAAACTGTCTGAAGTAGGTGCGTATTTCTTCGTACGCATCCTTGGCCAGATCCATTTCCCACACTCTTTTATAATCGCTGAGGAAAGGATATACCGGTGCAAGCCGCTTGATTCTTGGTTCAAGGCTGGCACACGCCAGTGTCAGCGCACCGCCCTGGGACCCGCCCAATGCTCCGACTCTGTCTGCATCTACTTCCGGCATATTCATGACAATGTCCGCCAGCTGGGCAGTATCCAGGAAAATGTCCCTGAAAAGCATCTTTTCCTTTGCATCATCAAGGCCTCGAATGATATGTCCTTTATAGGTATTTCCCTTTATACCTCCAACATCTTGGGAATACCCTCCCTGACCGCGGCAATCCAGTGCGGCAACCGAGAAGCCCATCGCAACATAGCTCATTTTATCCTGCCAGTCGCCTGCATTTCCAGTATATCCATGAAATTGGAGTACTGCCGGATGAGGACCCGAGCTCCCCTTTGGTCTGGCATATAAGGCGTGAATTCTTGCGCCTCCCACACCTGTAAAATAGAGATCGAAGCACTCAGCAAAGGGCACTTTAAAATGACTTGGCACCAATTCGATCTGAGGGTTGACCGCGCGCATTTCACGCAGCGCAGAATCCCAATATTCATCGAAATCCTCAGGTCTCGGGTTGATACCCTGATACAGCTTCAGTTTTTCGAGCGGCATATCAACTATGGGCATATTCATTACCTTCCTTCTATATTTTTTGTCAAATTTGAGGATATTTTATCACAGTAGACTCTAGCTGCCAATTCTTTCAGTCTCTCTTTTTCATTGAAAGCCGGATCCTCCAGAACCTTCTCAAAAAGAAATTTCAGCATCCTGCCAATCTCTTTCCCTTCCTGAAAACCCAATGCAACCAGATCCCTGCCGTCAATAGCAAGATCTCTTAAAGACAGACAGTAGTGATCCGCCTTCAGTCCGATATATATGCGCTCAATTGTATCGATATATTCGATGCCCTTCTGTAAATCGGATGGATTTTGCGCAGCTTTGTCCGCCCTTTTTATCTTCAACAGATCGATAAAAATATCGTCTCCTACCACACTGACAGCCTTAGCAACTGCTTTGGGCTGAGGGAGAATATCTCTGTCATGAAATCGAATCAGTCGTATGATTCTTTCCATACTCTTGTTATCAAATCTCAGTCTTTTCATAACGGCTTCTGCGATTTCCATGCTTTTTGCAGGATGCCCGTAATAGTGGTCAATGCCTTTCTCATCCGTAGTACGGGTTACTGCTTTTCCGGTATCATGAAGCAGCATTGCCCATCTCAGGCATTTGTCATTTTCAATAGCTGCAACAGAACGCAATGTATGCTCGCCTACATTAAAAACATGGTGCGGATTGTTCTGAGGCGTGGCAAAACACACCTCCAGCTCCGGTAATATTAACTGCATCATCCCTGCTTCTCTCAATAACACCAGTTTCATAGGATCTTCCGCTGTCATAATTCCATTTAGTTCTTCCCGGATTCTTTCACTGCTGACATTGTTAATGAGCTTACAGTTTTTACAAATAGCCTCCATTGTACGTGGATGAATTTCAAACCCCAACTGAGCGGCAAATCTTACCGCTCTGAGCATCCGCAGTGCGTCCTCCCGGAATCTGTCAGCCGGTTCGCCAATTGCCCGGATCATCCCGGCTGATATATCTTCCCTGCCTCCGAATGGATCAACGATGCCCTTTTCCTCATTCCACGCCATGGCATTCATGGTAAAATCTCTGCGGCGCAGGTCTTCCTCCAGCTTTCCGGTAAATTCCACATAGCTGGGATGCCGGCCATCCTCATAAACACCATCGATTCGAAAGGTGGTGACTTCATAGGCTTCCCCCTGGAAAACTACGGTAACAGTACCATGCTTCAGCCCGGTATCAACGGTCTTTTCAAATAAAGTCTTTACTGCCGAAGGCAGTGCATTGGTTGTGATGTCCCAATCCTTGGGCTCTCTGCCAAGAACAGAATCCCTGATACAACCCCCGACGGCATAAGCATCATAACCGTTTTCCCAAAAAGCCCTCATAATATTTAATACACGTTCCGGCGGTTTAATAGCAGTTGACATATGCATCCTTTCCATAGTCAAAGACACTTCCCTGTTTAATGTGGTCTGCAACCCGGTATTATTGTTACAGATCACCGATTCTTTTATTTTAGCATATCAATAGTGCCAAATGAATAAACATCGAGTCAAATACAGTATTTTATGAAACAAATTTGCAGTTGACACCGTCTAATCAAGGGTATATAAGGTAAAGGACACATGCAAGCATGAGAATGTGAGGTTTATTATGAAAAACAAACTTTCAGGATGGAATAAAAACAAAGCGGTTATTGGCGGTATATTAGCAGTGGCTGTAATTGCAGCAGCGGTTGGCATCGCAGCGCTCCTTGGTGTCTTCGGCGGAAGCGATACGGAAAATGCCGTTTCCCAGCCAGATACAACAATTACTGCAGACCATACCACGAGCTTTGCCGACACTTCATTAAAAATTACTCCTGTCGAATACGACAGTCTAGGTGTAAGTCCCACCTCGGCCTTCACTCTTCTATTTGATAAAGCACCCGATGAAAAAGCGCTGGCATCTTCTCTCAGCGTTGCACCGGAACAAGCCTTCCAGCTTACAAAGGTTTCAAAAAATGAATACCGTATGCAATTTGAAGAGCCGCTTGAGGCTGATCAAGTCTATCGGTTTATGTTAAGCGATAAAAGTACAGGCGCAGAACAATCATGGGCCTTCCAGACAAAAAAGAGCTTGAATGTACTCCGTTCGCTGCCCCGTGACAAAGCGATCCAGGTACCTGTAAATACGGGTATTGAGATTACCTTCAGCCATGAAAATATAGAAAACCCGGATCAGTATTTCGAAATTTCTCCAAAAGTCGAGGGCCGTTTTGAGTTACACAAAAAAACGCTTGTATTCGTTCCCAAAAAGCTTGAACAATCCACGGTTTATACTGTTACCATTAAAAGCGGTATCGGTGTCAAGGGCAGTGATGACACACTGGATAAAGATTTTTCTTTCAGCTTCCAGACACAATTGCCTGAAAGCAGCAATAATCGAACCTACTTCAGTTTCACAGATACCATTTCCAGTTTTACTCCGAAGGTTTCCCCGGCCCTGCAGATATACACCGACGATAGCATGATCGATACCGAGATACCTGTTGATATATTCAGTTATCCCGATGCAGAAAGCTTCTTAAATGACCTGAAAAGCTTGGATACAAACCCGACCTGGATCGTATACGCAAGCAGAGAGGACTCCTACGATGAGTCAAAGCTTCAAAAGACCGCCTCCGTCAATGCACGTATTATCTCACAGCAAAATTCATATTGGTATAATACTTATCTGCTTCTGCCGTCATCCCTTCCAGAAGGATATTATCTGGCAAAGACAGAGGTTGACGGACAAAAATATGTGACCCGTTTCCAGGTCAATACTGCTTCCGTATATATCCTTACAACGACAGAAAAATCACTGGCATGGCTAAATGATTCTGTAACGGGTAATCCCTTATCCGGTGCGGAAATCAAGCTGGACGGCGGTAAATCTGTAGAAGCAGATCAGGATGGTATGGCAGTTTTAACCGACAAGCTGCCCAGAGTATCCGACGTATCGAACTATTACTTCCTCATCAGACCGACTGCGGGACTGTCTTTTGTGGCACAGGTAAGAAGCAATTCCTACCAGCCTTATTATGGCTATTATTACAATTCCGATATAGTAAACCAATACTGGACTTATATTTATCTGGATAAGGGAATGTATCTTCCACAGGATACAGTCAATGTCTGGGGCGTTATCAAGCCAAGGGATGGCAGCAGCAGCGAAACCGAAGCTATGCTGGAGCTGATCCGGTATAATTACTCCCTGTATGGCGAAGATAGTGCTTCCGTATTAACCTCCCAGAAAGTGAAAATATCACCGAATGGCACATTTACCGGCAATCTGAAATTATCCAATTACAATCCCGGTTCCTATGAGGTAAGAGTAAGAATCGGAGAAAAAACACTGCTGACGAATTACCTGCAGATTATGGAATATACGAAGCCGGCTTATAAGCTGGACATTATTCCCGACCAAAATTACATGTATGCCTGGGATACTGTCAACTTTGATATTCAAGCCGGTTTTTATGAAGGAACTCCTGTTTCCGGTGTCAATCTGGCTTATCATACCAGCATATCAGGAGGTCAGCAGGATAACGGAAGCCTGGTCAGTAATGAAATGGGAAAATCCGGTTTGACAGTCAAGCCCACTACCTCAGAAACAGGCTGGAGACCTCTGCCGCTGAGCCTGTATGTTAACAACAAGGATGCTGAAGAACAGCAAATCAACGCCTACAGCAGTGTAGCAGTGTTTCCAAAGGATACGATGATTGAAACACAGAATCGTGTAGACGGAGAGAATGGCAGTGTTGTCATTACTACAAGCAGAATCGACCTATCCAGGCTCAAGGATAAGCCCTATGATTACTATTCCGAGGACGAGTATAGAGGCTCGCCGGTAGATATCCCGCTGACGGCCAGACTGTATGAAAGGTATTACGAGAGCAGAATAACGGGCGAGTATTATGATTACATCAATAAAGTGAAACGGAATACCTATGAGTATTACGAGGTTCAGAACCTGATCGGAGAGTATCGTTTCAACACCTCCGGAGGAAAATACGAGCTCCGGTACACCGCCGAAAAGGACAAAGGCTATTATCTTGAGATAGATGGTAAAGACTCCCAAGGACGCGTCATTCAAGAAACACAATACCTTTACAATTGGTATTACTACCCCGGTAATAGCAGCACCTACTCCATTTCTACCGATAACAGCAACAAGAACTATAAGCTTGGCGAAAAGGTTTCTATCGAGGTGGACTATAATAAAGAAGAGCCCTTTAGCGGTAACAACCGCAGATACCTCTTTGTACGGTTAAAAAATGGTGTCCTCGATTTTGAAGTAACCTCCTCTGCGAAATATGATTTTAGCTTCAGCAATGATATGATACCGAATCTGTTTGTCAAAGCGGTATGCTTTGACGGAGTTAATATTTATAATGCCGGATTGCAGCAAGTTACCTTTGACCGGGAAGAAAACAAACTGGATATTGATGTGCAAACTGATAAAGAAAGCTATAAACCGGGAGATACCGTAAAGCTTTCCTTTGTAGTCAAGGATGCTAAGGGTTCTCCTGTAAGCTCCGAAATCAATGTCAGTATCGTAGACGAAGCTTATTTTGCTATATACCAGCAATATGTCGATACGTTAAGCAGCCTTTACGGCCCCACCATTTCCAGTGGCATCCTTTCCGACTATTTTTCCTATAAACCGGTGGATGAAGCCGGTGCTCCAATGGCTGAAGGCGGCGAAGGCGGTGATATGTATGTCCGAAAGGATTTCAAGGACAGTGCCCTATTTACATCGGTAACCAGCGGTAAAAACGGAAAAGCTGAGGCCAGTTTCAAGCTTCCGGATAACCTGACCTCCTGGAGAGTCACATACCAGGCAGTGACAGATGAGCTGAAAGCAGGCAGCGGCAAAATCAACCTTTCTTCGAAGCTGCCTTTCTTTGTGGATACCATATTTAACAAAGCTTTCATTACAGGTGACAGCCCCTCCATATTGGTGAGGTCCTATGGAAGTGAGCTCTCCGGCACTGCCGATGTAAATTATAAAGCCATTGTAACGGATTCAAACGGCACAGCAAAGACATACAGTGCCTCCGCCAAAGGAAATAACCTGGTTGAAATACCGTTGGGCAGCTTTACCGCAGGGAACTACACCGTCAAAGTGGAAGCCATCAGTAATAAGCTGCAGGATGCATTGGAACGAAGCTTCAAAGTGTCCGACAGCCTGCTTGAGACAGCGAAAACCGAGTACATCGACCTTACCGATACTACGGTACTCTCGAATGATGCGAAAGGTCTTACTTCGCTTGTATTCTACGGAGCAGACTCCTCCCTTCTCTATCATGAATTGTGGTCTCTGTATTGGAGCTGGGGGCAGAGACTCGATCAGAAGCTGGCAGGGAAAATATCCGGCGAACTACTGCATAAATATTTTGGTGAAGAAAGCTACAGTGATGAGGAATTCGATATTAAAAAGTATCAGACTGAAGATGGCGGTCTGGCACTCTTGCCTTATGACAGCAGCACCCCTGCTCTTTCGGCAAAGATGGCCGCTCTTGCTGCGGATGGAGTCGATCAGCAGGCACTATCCCTTTATTTCGGCAAGCTGCTGGAGGACAGTATCACAACACCCGAGGATATCGCATATGCCTACTGGGGACTGGCAGCACTGAAAGAACCTGTTCTGTTGGATATACGAAATATGCTGGAGGTTGATGAAATCACTCCTCATATCAGACTCATACTGGGTGCCGCATTAGCTGAAATCGGCGATTTCCAAGGCGCAAAGGAAATCTATT
The DNA here is from genome assembly GCA_023435925.1 of Bacillota bacterium. GTDB lineage: Bacteria > Bacillota > Clostridia > Acetivibrionales > DTU013 > JAEZLF01. The sequence continues at coordinate 12,858 of JAEZLF010000125.1, read as the reverse complement.
CAGAAGCCATGAAAAATTCCGGAAAAATCAATGATACCCTTGCCTGGATCGAATCCGGCACAAGGGACGAAAGCATTGACGCTACCGCGCTATGCTCCCTCATTGCATTGAAAATTAATGCACCTGAAAAAATAAAGTTATTTCATTACATCAAGACCAACTCCACTTCAGAGCTGCTGGTCAATCTGGAACGGATGATATTCGTCACCCATTATATTAAAGGTGCTGAACTGGAAAGCGGTTTTACTTTTGAACTGGACGGAGTGAAGAAGCAGGTCGGTCTGCAGAAGGGCAGTCATTACAGACTGACGCTGACACCTGAGAAGCTTCCCACACTAAAATTCAGCGATGTAAAGGGTGATGTAGTCGTATCCTCCTCCTTTGTAACACCGGTCAGGGATGCAAAAACAACAGCAGGCAGTCCGGTGACCATTCGGCGCACCTATAATGGCAGCGGATCCACGAATTCCTTCAATCGCTCAGACACGATCAAAATTACCCTCACCCCGGACTTCGGTGAAAATGCCCCTGACGGATACTATGAACTGACAGATGTCCTGCCTGCAGGGTTCCGGTTCTTTAGAGCAAGCACCAAAAATGGTAATGTTCCCTGGTATTTGGATGAGGTCACAGGGCAGAAGGTCATATTCGGCTATCATTATAATAAAACAAAAGGCACCGCAGTCAGCATCGATTATTACGCCAGAGCAGTGACGCCGGGAACCTATACCGCCGACAATGCTGCCATAAGCTACACCGCAGGAGACTTGACAGGCTTCGCCGAACAGGAAAAGATAACAGTAAACAAATAGTACGTTAATCGCGGTAAACAGCCTCTAACTACGCGTAGAGCAAAGACACAAACAAACATACTTCTATGTTCCAATGGAAAGGGTGGATTCGGATGAAAAAGCACGGCAAATGGTCAATAAAAACATCAATCATAGCCGTGCTTTGCCTTTTCACTGCTATTTCTGCAACAGTAATGGTTATTCGGGGTATCACAGTGAACGCAGAACAGGCACATCCGGTCACGGGAGTCGGCTCCGGGGCAATAGACCCTCTGGCCGAAATGCCAATTTACCCCGCTGCCAGCGAGTCCAAACCCAAATCAGGCAGATCTCCGGTATCAAGCGCGTCTCAATTATCAGGTTCTTCCGCATCACAGCTGCCCGTTCTTCAATGCCGGTATTTCAATGAGCAGGATTTTATGAACTCTATTCTTGCGGTCCGTAGAAGCCGGACGACCTTAGATCATAGTAACACCGCTCCGAATCCGAGTGATGATGCATCGGATCATACCGACACAGTTCCGAATCAGAGCAGCGCAGTGAAAAACCCCATTGCGGGCGGGATCGTTCCCCACCACCTTCTTGCCGGTAATATGATTGCTGAATTTTTCCATTCCATTTCCCAAAGCTCTCCTGAAACGGTCATTGTGATTGGTCCAAATCATAGGAGAGTAGGTTTGAGCAGCATTCATACCTCCACACAGAGCTGGGGAACAAGCTTTGGTGTACTGGATGCCGATGTGGAATTGGCTGAAAAGCTTATAAGCGATCTGAATGCTTCACAAAACGCTGCATTATTTGAAGAGGAGCATTCCATTTCTTCCCTGGTACCTTATATTAAATACTATCTGCCAAAAGCAAAAATCGTTCCTGTGCTTCTTCACGGTAACTATACGGAAGAGGATTCCCAGAAGCTTGGCAAATTGTTGGCGTCTGCATTACCTGCCCGTTCAAACTCTATCATCATCGCGTCCGTTGATTTTTCTCATTATCTTGACATAAATACCGCAAACAAAATGGATGAGATTACACGGAAGGCCATTCAATCAAATGACATTCAGTCCATAAGCAGGATGGGTAATGATAATCTGGATTCCCCCGCCTCCATTATCACCTTATTAAGTGCAATGAAGGAAAAGGATACAACATCGATTGAGGTTACCGGCCATGGAAACTCTTCTGATATTACCAGAAGCGGAGCGGATTATACTACCAGTTATTATACGATGTTGTTCAGACGCGACAGCCCTTAGTTTTCAGGCATTGAAGCCCTTATTGACTGCATTGAAATTATGCTGTATGATAATTTTATTAATTGCCAAAATAATCATTAACATTTATATGAATTACGGGTATAATAGAAATGTAATAGAAATGTAACAGAAATGTTACCGTAATGCCAATGTAATATGATGACTTCAAAGAAAGCAGGAAAAACAAATGAGATGGCTTGAAGTAAATTGCTCCAAACCACTGAATGGCAGTATTAAAGTACCAGGTTCCAAGAACAGCTCTCTCGCATTGCTGGCAGCATGCTGTCTGGCCGATGAGCCCATATATATGACAAACCTACCTGAGATATCTGATATCAAAGTTGTATTTCAAATATTAAATGGCCTTGGTGTTTCAGTGGAGAAACAGAATAATACGTACATAATTGATCCACGCAGTATCCATACCGCACAAATCAGCCCTGAATTATCTTCAGCTTTCCGCGCAGCCTATTATTTTGCGGGTGCACTTCTTGCAAAGCATCACAAGGTCTCCATCGGATATCCCGGAGGCGACAATTTCGTATCACGCCCTATAGACCAGCATATCAAAGGCCTTAAGGCTTTGGGTGCGACGGTTGAATGCTTTGAAAAGTATTATACCGTTGAGGCCGAACAGCTAAACGGAGCTGAAATTTTCTTTGATGTGGTGACATGCGGCGCCACGATTAACGTGATGCTTGCTGCCGTTCTGGCAAACGGTAAAACCACGCTTTACAATGCGGCAAAGGATCCTGAGGTGGTCGACACCGCCATACTTCTCAATAAAATGGGCGCACGGGTTTATGGAGCAGGTACGGATACCATCCGCATACAGGGTGTATCGCAGCTGGGCGGATGCTCTCATGCTGCAGCTCCCGACAGGCTTATTGCCGGCGCTTACCTGATGGCCGGCGGTATCACAAAAGGCACGTTAACCGTTGAGGATGTCATACCTGAGCACCTTGAATCCTGTATGGCTAAATTAAATGAAACAGGATTGCAGTTTAAAGTAGCCGAAAGCAGTATTACTGTTTATGGGGATGTCCGGATCAAAGCAACCCGAATCAGAACTGGAAAATTCCCGATGTTTGAAAGTGATTTTCAGCAGCCTGTCACTGTCCTGTTATTGAAAGCTGCAGGCAGAAGCGTGATCTCCGACAGAATTTATCCGCGCAGATTCAATCACTGCGATCAGTTGAACCGGATGGGTGCGGATATCAGCGTGAAGAACGGAATTGCCCGTATCAACAGCCACAGGCAGCTGACCGGAAACTGGGTTCATGCCGGAGATATCAGAGCCGGTACCGCTTTGGTGCTTGCAGGTCTGATGGCGGAAGGTACTACCCGGATCACAGGCATTGAGCATATTGAACGCGGTTATGAAGATATTGTAAGAGATTTCAGGCAGCTCGGCGCCGACATATCGCTGTTATCAGGCGACAGTACAAACGAAATTGCCACATCATACTAAATAAAAAAGAGAGGGAACCTACGTCCCCTCTCTTTTTTAACACCCCTTTGTATCCCTCTAGTTTGCTTCACCAAAGGTAAGCTGTAGATTGATTTTTGAACCGTTTCTTACAACAGTAACAGAAACGGTATCTCCCGGTTTATGATTTTCCTTGATTGCGTCCAGATCAGTCAGTGTCTCAATCGTCTTACCGTCCATAGCGGTCAGTATGTCATTTGCCTTGATTCCTGCCTTAGCCGCTCCACTGCCGGAGGTTACTTCTGTAATCAAAATCCCTTGCGGCAAATCATAGTATCTTGCCAGCGTTTCTGTGATCTCCCTGCCTGAGATACCTATAAAAGGCCTGCCTCTTACATAACCAAAAGATAACAACTGATCCACTATCGGCTTGGCATCATTGATTGGGATTGCGAAGCCGAGGCCTTCGACACCGGATGCCGAAATTTTAACGGTATTAATACCGATAACCTGCCCCTGAGAGTTAAGAAGAGCTCCGCCGCTGTTACCATTATTGATGGCGGCATCTGTCTGGATCAGGTTCATGGTTTTGTCTTCCATTTGGACTGTCCTGTTTAAAGCACTGATAACACCTACTGTAACGGAACCAGCAAACTCCATTCCCAATGGATTTCCGATGGCAACGGCCAGTTCTCCGACTTCCAGAGTCGACGAGTCTCCCAGATCTGCTGTCGGTAAATTCGCCAGATCAATTTTTATAACAGCCAGGTCGGTTTCACTATCTCCGCCTTTAAATGTCGCCTTAGCTTCTCTTCCGTCCGGTAAAAATACCTCAAGCACTGTTCTGCTGCTTAATCCACTCTTGGGATCAGCGCTTGAAACCACATGGTAATTCGTCATGATATATCCATCTTTGCTTATAATGATGCCTGAGCCTTCTGCAGACTGACTGTTTGTCATTCCCCAATAATTGCTTCTTGTTCCGCTTACTGTCATACGGATTCCTACAATAGAGGGGCCGGCTTTTTTTGCAATGGCCGTTACATCGGAGCCTTTCACCAAAGTAGTTTTGGCAAGCCCGCTTGTGTTTACATTAGCGGCCGACAGGGACGCATAGTCGGAAGCAAGCTGTTCTGATACATTGGATGCGCTTAATGCAGCCAGCTTCACTTCATTTAATTCATCCGAGAACTTTCCATATAAGAAACCGCCGGTCACCACACTGGTAATGAGCGCTGTGGTCAACATAAGAGCTATGTATGACGGCCACCTTTTCTTCCTGCGGGGCTGCTGACCAAAGCTATTGTAATATTGGTTATAATCATATCCGTTATTCATAATGAAAACCTCCTTAAAAATAATTCCTTTTTCTTTACAACTTAATGTTACCCTGATTTTATTACAAATTTTCAGAATTTATTTGAACAAATTGTTAATTATTATGAGGCGTTTCGCTCTCTATAATCTGTCTACCAACAATGATTTAAATAATGCGAAATATTCTCTGAAATACGTCTGAATTACTACCTGCTTCGGTGTTTTCCCGGATAAAGCATGGGCTTTGAGTCCATTCCTTCCCGCAAGCATTCTGGATCGAAAAATATGAAAGCTGTTGGTTACAAAGGTGACTTCCGAGAGCGGCTGTCCGGTTACTTGCTCAACAAGCTGTCTGGAGTAAGTAAAGTTCTCCATGGTGCTGGTTGCCCGGTCTTCCATCAGGATTCTGCTGCTGTCGATACCCTTTGAAACAAGAAACCGTCTCATGGCCTCCGCTTCCGTAATCGCTTCACCTCTGCCCTGTCCGCCTGAAACAATTACTTTTGCATCCGGATATTTCTCCAGATATTCCAGTCCAACCAGGAGTCGTTCATATAAAGAAAGAGACAGCGTTTCTCCCTTAATACCCGCTCCCAAAATGATCAGGTAATCCGTTCTTACTTCCACATCTGATTTTCCGCTGGAGATCAGCAGGATTTCCACTGCCGCAAACTGAAATATTGCGACCGACAGTAAAATCACTACAATTCTCTTCCATTTGGATTCTTTTCTGACTCTTGAAATGATTTTTGCTTCCTTGATACCCGCCAAGACTGCCTCCGATACGAATATTTGATAAACGGTACCCTGAATTACGCCTTAAGCTGTACTTTAAATTATGTCTTTCGTTGTACTTTAAATTATGCCTCTGCTTATCCTTTTCAGCTGCTAAAAAACATCAAAGTGAAGCTTTAGGCTTCACTTTGTGATGTTTTTGCTTTCTTTAATGGTTTATTTATTCACCGTCACAAATTTAGCCATTACAAAGCCTGATTTCCCATTGGTTCTGGTTATCTTATACCAGTCTCCGCTCTTTGACACGATGGTCACTGTTTCTCCGGAAACAGCCTTTCCAACAATTGCCGAGGTTGTATTTGCCTGCGCACGTACATTAAGAACTGCCGTGTTGATGGTACCCTTGCCAATGGAAGCTGCAGCATTGCCGCCTGCATTTCCTGTGCTCCCTGTGTTTCCTGTGTTTCCGGTATTTCCTGTCGCGGCAGGTGTTCCTGATTTCACCGATTCCTGTAATGTTTTAACAGCCTGCTCCGATGCTGCAATTCTGGATGTCAGCTGAGCATTCTGGGTTTTTAAAGCATCATTTTGTTCAAGGAGCAGCTGGATTTTTGCTGTCAGCTGCGCTACTGCGGCATCCACATAGCTCTTACTGACAATCGGGTCCTGTTCGGATCCGGGTTCCGCATTTTGCGAAACAGCGAATACAATATTTAAACTGAGCGAAACAACAAGCAGTAATATCATGGTAACAGCTGTAACTTTAAAGCTGCGTTTCATATCTGTGCCCCCTTTTCATTCGTAACAATCTTTATCCTGCCTATACATCATTTATTATAACCCATTATTGCTCACTTTTGGTTACAGAATCCTTAAAAAAATGTAACAGTTTAAAGGAGCTGTAAAAGCAGCTTCCATTTCTCCAGTTTTTCCTGAAAGCTGATGGTGTATGCCGGGCTGGTTGACGGCAGGCTATAAAAAGCCTTAGAAGCTTCGCCCTGCCGCAGCTTTTCCACATAACGATTATACAGTCTGCGGGCCGGTTCCCCGTTAAAACAGACACTGGCGATATTCGGGTGCTTTAAATACAATGCTTTAAAATCATTCGGGATTGGGTCCCTTATGTCGCTATCACTGCTTCCTTCCCGTTCACAAGCCTTCAGCACATCCCACAATGCGATGTTGTGCTGTAGTAAAAAACTCTTCCTGTTTTCATAGCTTTCAGAAACTTCCTGACCAAAAAGTGAATAGATAATCCACCAGAAAGCATTCCGGTCATTTCCGTAATACTGCTGCTTCTTCAGTGACATAACCCCGGGCATTGTTCCCAGTATCAACACTTTGCAGTCGATATTTATAATGGGCTCAAAGGAATAAACAGCCATACTATTGCTCCTGTTGCTCATCTTGCCCCGGTTGCCCGTCCGGTTCCTGCGATCCGGCGTCCAAAGCCGCAATGATTGTCTTCCATATTTGGTCCTTCCCCTGTCTGGTTTCTGACGAATATGGAATTAACGTAATCTCATCACTCAAACCAAGGACCTTTTTAATCTCCTGCAGTCTGGCATGTACCTGACCTCTTGATATTTTGTCCGCTTTTGTAGCCACTACGAAATGATGCAGCCCATGCTCCGAAATCCATCGGTACATCATTTTGTCATCCTCGCTGGGAGCGTGCCGGATATCAACCAGCATCATCACCATTTTCAGCTGGTGACGTGAATTCAGGTAAGTCTCAATAATTCCTCCCCACGTTCCCTTCTGCTGCTTTGAAACTTTCGCATAACCATAGCCGGGCAAATCAACAAAAAATAAAACATCGTCTATATTATAAAAATTAATGCCCCTTGTTTTTCCGGGTTCCGATGATACCCGTGCCAGGTTCCTCCTGTTCAGGAGCGTATTGATTATTGTAGATTTTCCAACATTGGATCTGCCGACAAGCGTAATCTCGGGCAAATTCCCTGAAGGGTACTGTTCGGGCTTTACCGCAGTAAGCTCATATCTTGCTTTATTTAAATCCAAAGCTCCTCCTCCTTTCATCCCCTATGTAAAAAGGGACATTCCTCAGACCCTTGTCCTCTTAGGATGAGGTGTGTCCCCTTACATTTTACACTATAAAATGCTGTTTCACAAACATAATATGGCGTGCATCGTGTTCCGCCTATTCAAATAAAGTACCGGAAATGTTATACTTAATTTTGCCCGGTTATCCGGATTTTAAACTTTATGGTGAAAGGCACGGGTCATGGAAGAAAAAAAAGTCATTTCCATATCTGTTCAAAAGCTTTTGGAATATATGCCGCAGTCGGGCGATTTATCTTCCGGCAATTACTCTTCTTCCAGAGCGGCAGAAGGCACCAAAGGGCACACCACCGTTAGAAAAGCGCTCCAAAGCACCTTGCCTGATGAAGCCATCTATGAGACAGAGGTCCCCATATCCTACCAGCTCGAAGGAAAGAGCATCATCCTTGAAGTGACCGGCCGAATGGATGGTGTGCTGAAGGATGCCTCCGGCATCACCATACATGAGATTAAAACTACAACATTGCCGCTGGAGCAGATCGAGCATGATTACAATCCTCAGCATTGGGCTCAGGCCAAATGCTATGGATTTATGTTCGCTTATCTTTATAATCTGGACTATGTTGCGGTCCGGTTGACCTATTATCAGCTGGATGAAAAACGGGAAAAATCCTTTGTTGACATATACAGTATAGACACTCTTGAAGAATTTTTCATGCCGCTGGCGAATGAATGCTTAGCCTGGCAGGATGGAATCACCGATTGGAACCATTACAGAGATCAATCCATTGAAAAGCTTGACTTCCCCTATGACGGGTATCGCCTGGGACAACGCAGATTTGTGGAAAGAGTTTATCGTTCCATTAAAGCAAATGATATTCTATTTGCCCAGGCCCCGACAGGAACGGGAAAGACAATCGCGACACTGTATCCGGCAGTCAAAGCACTTGGAAATGGGCTTACCTCAAAGATTTTTTATTTAACCGCAAAGACGACCACACGCTCATTGGCCGAAAAAGCACTGGAGGATATGCGTGCCAAAGGGCTGAAGCTTAAGTCCCTCACGATTACCGCTAAAGAAAAAATATGCCTTTGTGAAACCGCCGGCTGTGATCCGGAAAGCTGCGAATATGCGATCAATTATTACGGGAAGGTAAAAAAGGCTGTAGCTGAGGCACTAAACGAAGACGTTCTGGACCGATTCACAATTGAGAAGTATGCCCATCTGCACAGTGTCTGCCCGTTTGAGCTGTCCCTCGATCTGTCCCTGTGGTGCGATGTAATAATATGTGATTACAACTATCTCTTTGATCCCAGAGTCTATCTCAAGAGATTTTTCACGCAGCGGGGCGATTACTGCTTCCTGATTGACGAAGCTCATAATCTGGTTGACAGGGCAAGAGATATGTTTTCAGCCATGATTACAAAGAGAGCGTTTTTTGAACTTAAACAGAGGGTGAAAGCAGAAATTCCTGAACTATACAACGATACAAACCGGCTGTATCAATACTTTCTGAGCGCAGCAAAGTCCTTGGCGCAAGAAAATGACGAGGGCAAAGTATTTTATAGAGTAAAGCGGGTTCAGCCCGCAGACCTGCATCCGCTTTTAGAGAGCTTCACAGGCCATCTGGATAACCTGCTCCCCCGTAATCCGGCCATCTCCTTCAGAGAAGAGCTGTTGGAAACCTATTATCATTGTCTGACCTTTATGAAAATTCTGGAGCTTTATGATGACAAGTATGTCACCTGCTACGATAAATCCACTGCAGACTTTAAAATCAAGCTCTTTTGCGTTGACCCGTCAAAGCTTTTAAGAAATGCTATGGATAAGGGAAAATCAACCGTTCTATTTTCTGCTACTCTCTCTCCTATTGAATACTTCACAGGAATGCTGGGCGGTGACAGAGATTCCTCCGTGCTTGCGCTTTCCTCGCCCTTTCCTGCGGAGAACCTTTGTGTATATGTTGACGACACCATTTCGACAAGGTATAAAACAAGACTGTTCTCCTACGACAAAATAGCAGAAGTCATTCTGGATACCGCATCCTCCCGGGTTGGCAACTACATGGCGTTTTTTCCTTCTTTTGATTATCTCAACGAGGTATATTACCGGTTTATGGGAATGAAAGAAGGTATCCGGACGCTATACCAGATTCCCGGAATGTCAGAGGCTGCCAGGCAGGAATTTCTGGACGAGTTCGAAAGCATTGGTGAATCAAGCCTTGTGGGTTTTGCAGTCATGGGCGGTGTCTTCGGTGAGGGCATCGATCTGACCGGTGATAAGCTGTCGGGGGCTATTATTGTTGGGGTGGGTCTTCCCCAGATCTGCAATGAGCGAAATATTATCAGAAGGCATTTTGATGAACAGTCCTGTGCAGGATTTGAATATGCCTATACGTATCCCGGATTAAACCGGGTATTGCAGGCAGCAGGCAGGGTTATCCGGACGGAAAACGATATGGGTGTGGTGGTCCTGCTGGATGAGCGGTTTTCCTACCCAATTTACAGAGATCTGTTTCCGCCCGAATGGAGCCCTATATTGAGAGCATCGGAAGGCTGCCTGCTTTCTGAGGTGCTGGATGATTTCTGGGGCTGAGAGCGCCGCAGACCTCTTTAACGCAGCATCATGGGATTTTATCAAGCCTGAGCTCCACAGGGCAGTGGTCAGAGCCTAGCACCTCCGCACATATATCCGCCCCTGCCAAATACCCCTTCAAGCGTTCTGATACGCAGAAATAGTCGATACGCCATCCTGCATTATTCTGGCGGGCGTTGAACATATAGGACCACCAGGTATAGGCACCTGTCTTGTCAGGATAGAAATAGCGATAGGTGTCAATAAAGCCTGCATCAAGTAATTGTGAAAACTTGGCGCGCTCCTCATCACTAAAGCCGGCATTCTTTCTGTTGGATGACGGATTTTTCAGGTCGATCTCCTTATGGGCCACATTCAGGTCACCACAAACAATGACAGGCTTTCGGGCATCCAGGTTTAGAAGGTAGTTTCTGAATGCATCCTCCCACTCCATTCTGTAGGACAGGCGTTTGAGCTCGTTCTGCGAATTGGGTGAGTATACGGTAACAAGATAATAGGATTCAAACTCAAGTGTAATAACCCTGCCTTCCTTGTCATGCTCCTCGATACCAATACCATACGCCTCGCTTAAAGGGCTGTGTTTTGTGAAAATAGCAGTTCCAGAGTAACCCTTCCTGACGGCGTAATTCCAGTATTGCCGGTATCCTTCCAGTTCCAGCTGTACCTGCCCGGCAGAAAGCTTGGTTTCCTGCAGGCACACCACATCGGCGTCCGCTTCTTTAAAAAAGTCCATAAAACCTTTACCCAGGCATGCTCTTAAGCCGTTCACATTCCATGAAATTAATTTGGTCATCGTCAATTACCCCACATCTGTATTTTTGACCCAACAATGCTTAAGATTATTTTACATGACTTCATGGAATTTGTGTACTACTTGTTAAGTACTTTGCTATCCATGCTATAAAACCCGGATACCGGCCTTCCGATTTTTCCGACTTTGCGCTTTCTACCGGCCTCACGTTTTTCACCGGATGTAACAGCAATGGCAATCAAAATCAACAGGCATCCGGTAAATGCCCTGGCTCCGGAAAGCCTTTCGCCAAGCAGCAGCCAGGCAAACACAGCTGCCGCGACAGGCTCCATGGTATAAATCACCGTCGCTTTCTCCGGCCTGATAAATTGGATGGCACTGGATTGAATCAATATGGTTGATACCGATATGACAATGCTGAGTACCAAAACAGCTATTACGAACATGTTAACTCCCGCAAAATCAATTTGCCGTGCTTCAAAGCCAAAGGCCATACTCACAAACACAATAGAGCTTATTACGTGCTGCATAAAGGTGAATTGCACCGGGTCTGTCCTGCCGGCATAAATTTTCATGGAGGCAAGATAAAGTGAGAAGAACAGTGCATTGGCCAGTGCAAACAAGTCTCCCGGATTGAATGTAAAATTGCTGAAATCACATGTTAAAAACAGCAAGCCTGCCATTGCTGCCAATGTACTGAAAACACCCCGTCCCCCGGGGAATTTCTTCTCTTTCACGGACATGAGCAAAGGCGTTATAATCACTGACATCTGCACAATAAACGCAGTATTCGAGCTGGAAGTACTCCTTAACGCAAGCATGCAGAAAATATTGCTCAATATTGAAAACCCACCGATACTCATTCCGATTAGGACCGTTCTTCTGGCTATTGTCCGGATTCGTTTATGATAAGCCACTGTGAGTACAGCCAATCCTCCCAGCGAAAAAATTGCGAGTATGGTGAAGTATGGCAGATATCCCAGCAGTATTTTTGACCATATGTATGACGAACCCCACAGGATCGCATTTAGAAGCATGAAAGCAGAAGCGTTATTGGAATTGACTATTTTCATCGTACACCTCACCGTCCCTCTCTGCTTTCATTGTATGTAAACTTTTTACAATATTTATTGCCAAACATGCTTGATATATTGCAAAAGCTGTGAATGTGCATCATCCGTCGGCTGCGCAATATACTAGAAGCAGAGGTGCATTTGCCATGGATCGGATTGATTTTCATGATCAAAAAAGAGGCTATCTGGAAGGTGACTTTGCCTTTTTTCATTTAAAGGATATGAAAGACATGCATTTTGAGTACCATTATCACGATTTCAACAAAATAATTATTTTCATATCCGGAACAGCCACCTATTTGATTGAAGGTAAAGCATACAGACTCAAGCCGTGGGATGTTCTATTCGTCAGCAGCAGCCAGGTACATAGACCGATCATTGATCCAACCGCTCTATATGAGCGTATCGTGATATGGATTAATCCCGGATTTCTTGAAAGACATAGCGACGAATGCAGTCTATTTACCTGCTTTGCACTAACAAACGAAAGGAATGAGAATCTGCTGCGTCTCGAAAATATCGCACTGAAGGATGTGAAGCTTCTGCTGACAAAGCTGGAGGATGCTTGCAAAGGCAGCGCATTCGGCACCGCTATTCTCAAAAACTCCATATTCATGCACCTGTTGATTGTTTTAACCAGAGAATTACTGGAAACCGGCAGAACGATCGAAATGCACGACATTGTTTTTGATGAGTGTATTCAAAAGCTCCTGGAGCACATTAACGCTAATATCAGTGAAGACCTTTCCATCGATGCGCTTGCATCTGAGTTTTATCTCAGCAGATACCACCTGATGCACAAATTCAAGCAGCAAACCGGTTACTCCGTACATAGCTACATCCTTCAAAAGCGCTTGTTAAAGGCTGACGCTCTCATCCGATCAGGCA
>JAEZLF010000082.1 GCA_023435925.1 Bacillota bacterium | reverse complement strand
ATCGAGCACAGATGTTGGAAGCAATCGAACCGGACAGTATCGTTGTATGGGATACCAGTTGTGATACGGACAGTGCCCAATGGGGTGAAATTATGACAATGGCGTCAAAAAAACGTGGGTGTCGCGGTGCTGTCGTTGATGGTGGAGTTCGTGATACCAACATGGTACTGAAGCAGAATTTTCCTGTATTTTGCAAATACCGGACCTCTAACGGTATGTTGGGGCGGTTCCGCTTAACTTTCTACCAGAAACCGATTATCATTGGTAATGTTAGAATTTATCCGGGTGATGTGGTTTTTGGTGATATCGATGGAGTTATCATCATTCCCCGTGACTTAGCTTATGATGTATTAATCCGTTCTGAGGCAATTCGCGATAATGAAGTAAATATTAAAAAAATGGTGAACGATGGAGTAACCCCATCTGAAGTTGTACAACGGGGCGGCTATTTTTAACCCAAGTGCAAGAAATACGAGGCTTATCGAAATTACTACATATTTTTATAAGTCTGTAGGTCTTCGATGAAGGCTAAATGCAGGCAGATAGGAGTTATATGAGAAAGTTAGAGGGATTATCCATTATTATGATGGGAGCCAGTGGTGGAATTGGCGGAGCAACGGCATTGCAGATAGCAAAACCCGGTGTAAAGATTGCAATTTGCTCAGTTGATCCTGTAGAACTTGATAATTTGGCACAACAGCTTAAGGATAAAGGCGCAACTGTATACTCAAAGCTTGTGGATGTTACAAAGGAAGAGCAGGTAAATGCCTTTATGACAGAAAGTGTCGAGCAGTTTGGTAGGGCTGATATTTTGATTAACTTTGCCGGCCTTTCCATCACAGCTAAGCTTGATGAGCTTACAGAAGCCGGTTATGATAAGGTGATGGACGTAAATGTAAAGGGTATGTTCTTGTCAACAAAGGCTTTTGTGTCTCATGTAGATACTGAGGAAGGGGCACTGGTAATCAACTTTGGATCCATGGCAGCAAAGAGAGCAAATGCAGGAGCACCTCATTATAGCGCGGCAAAGGCTGCGGTGAACCTGTTCAGCGATGGTCTGGCTCAGCAGTTAAAAAGTAAGAATATCCGTGTTACCGTGATTAATCCGGGACCTACAAATACCACATTCTTTGCAGGAAGAATGGCTGAGGATAAGCTGGTCAACTTTATGAGTGCAACAGATGTCGCAGAGCTTTTAGAATTCGTGATGACAAGAGATAAACGAATTATTTATCATGATGTTATGTTTGAATGCTTTGATTTTTATAAAATTTAGACAGTAAGATGCAGAAAAGGGTGTTTCAGAGCGTTTTTCGCTATATCTGCGAAATTTTGAAACATCCTTATTTTATATTATCACACTTTGTTCGTTATGAATTCGTCGCGTAATACATCGAAACGTATTTGAATATTAGGAGAATAAAAATGAGTAAAAAATTAGCTGTGGGTCTTCTATTCCAAGAGGAGACAATTCAAAACATAAGAGAGAAAATCAACAATTCCCGTTATGACGCTTTATGGAAGTCTATAAAAGGAACGGCAGACTGTGTCGTAGAGGCAAATAACCTTATTATTCCGGGAGATACCTTTACTATTTGGTATTATGTCAGGAACCGTTTAATGGATTTGGCACTGTGTGCGTTAATTACGGAAGAAGAAAAGTATTGCTCTACATTAAATCATATTATGAAAGAGCTTTGCCTGCAGGGTATTGATTTCTGGCAGGGACCCCATTATCCGAACAGGCCACGGACCATTCATTATCATGGAGAAGATATACTTGCCGGAGAATTGGAGACCGCACAGCAGGTTATGGGAATCTCCATTGCCTATGACTGGGGTTATGCATACCTGGAGGAAGAGGTAAAAACCTTAGTTATTCAGGCCTTACGTGATAAAGGTCAGGTACTGATCCGAAATTCCACAAGGTTTCAATCTGAGAAGTGGGTTATGAATCACCTTTGTGTGCTGTCTGCAGGGCTTACGCTAAGCAGCTTTATCCTACGCAGTGAGGGAATTGATTGTGAAGAGGATATTGCGTTAGCAAGAAGAGGTATGAATTTGTGGATGGACAAGATTGATTATGATGGTAGCTACGGTGAATCCTATCATTATTGGGCATATCCGACAAATTGCCTGTTTTTTGGCCTCTATGCCTTTAAGCAGGTGGAAAAGATTGAACTAGAGAATACCCATAAAATAGCAAAGGCCTTTGAATGGGCAATCAATAATCAAGTAGGAAAGCATGAGATTGAGGGCTACGATCGTCCTGTTTCAGTCGCCGTGAATCTTTACGACTGCCCTTATCTGTTTCAGATGGAGGCACCTGAGGCACTCCTATACGAGAAACTTCTGAAGAATCCCCTGGCATCCTGGTATATTAATAATTTCTTGATAGACAATCCACCAAGGCCGGACTGTCTGCATTCCGTATGGCATGTAAATAACAGCATACTGCTTGCATTAGATGATTCCTCAACTATAGCAATCTCACCTCAGGATTATGGAATGCCATTGGATTACTATTTTGCAGATACAGGATTTGTATATATGCGAGATTCCTGGCAAAACTGCGGTAAAAATGGTGGGGATGTGGTGTTCACGCTTCAGAGTGGAGGTGGCGGTAAATCCTGCTCACATGAGCATTATGACAAGAACAGCTATACCTTGTATGCAAATGGGGAATATTTTATCTCGGACCCGGGACACTCCTGTTATCGAGGCAAATCACATCATGAGTATGATACCTCAACGAAGGCACATAACACCTTAAGTATTGATAAAAAGGACCAATCCCTAGCCTTTCTGGAAAGAGGAATGCTTCATGACGAGGCAAAGGATTACCGATCCTTTCACAATCAAGCACATATAGTTGGTAGGAATTTTAATTCCAATATATCTTATATTGCTTCCGAGGCTCGTCGTTGCTATGAACCTTATCTGAAACAGTTTACAAGACGGGTATGGTTTGTCAGACCGGATTTCTTTGTAATTTGGGATCGTATCGACATTGGTGATGTGATTGGTGTGCCCTACAATGGTTTCAACTTAAATAATTATGATGGAAAGACAAAATATTGGATCCACAATAATCAAATCAACATAGAGCGTCCAAAATCAGATATGACAATTGACTATGTATTTCCTCAAAACCTGGAGTTTGAGTTGGAACCGGCTAAGCTTCATATGGCATACCATATTCTGCAGGATCAACAGGTTGAAGGTAAATGGGGAAGTGCATTGCGCCTGACTCCGATGGTTGAGGGGGGGCCCGCGCCTTATATGGATTATCTTTATGTTGTCTGTCCTAAGAACAAAGGAGAGAAGCCTGCGGAGATTAAGATTAACAAGCTGGTTAAAGATAAGGAGCATGCCAATGTAATTCAGGAGCTTGAGATGACGATTTCCTTCCGTGGTCGAACCGAACAGTTCGTGATTAATGGAGAGGAAGTAATCTATGAAGGATCCCAAGGAGAATATTATATATTCTAATTTGAAACAGAGAATGATTACAAAGGAGCGGCTAGCGTGTAATCTCACAGATGGCTATGGGATGCTGGCCCATTTGATATGAGGGAGAAAAAAGATGGCAGTAATTTCTGAAGAGTTTGGACGAACGAAAGAAGGTAAGAGGATTACACGATATGTGATTCGTAACAGCTCTGGAATGGGAGTAAATATTATTACCATGGGTGCCTCCATACAGTCACTCCTAATAAGGGATAAAAACGGTATTCTTCGTGATATTGTGCCGGGCTATGAGCATGGGGAAGCTTATAATGATAATATTCCTCATTTTGGCTCTACCATAGGAAGGTGCTGCAATCGTATCCGAAACGGCCGCTTCGTTTTAAATGGAAGAGAGTATCACCTGAGTAAAAATAAGGGTGAGAATCATCTGCATGGCGGATTCCTGGGCTTTGATCAAAAGAACTGGAAGGGAAGAATAGTGGATGATAATTCTGTAGAGCTGTCCTGCGAAAGTATACACGGAGAAGAGGGTTATCCTGGGAATCTAAAGGTAAGGCTTCGCTTTTCATTTACAGAGGACAATAATCTATTACTAAACTATAATGCTGTTTCTGATCGAGATACCCTTTGTAATTTGACGAATCGTGTGTATTTTAATCTTGCGGGTCATAGTGGTGGAGATGTTGTAGAGCATTGGGTACGAATTGGTAGTGCCACATACATAGAGATGGGTCAAGACATGCTCCCTACCGGAAGACTTTTGCCTGTGAAGACATCAGAATATGATTTCAGAAACTGGAGAAGGGTCAGAAAGGAGGGGGAGGCTGAGGTCAAACCGAAAAGTGGATGCTTTTTGCTACCCGAAAAACGTATGGGGTGGGTAGCAGAGGCTTGGGAAGAAAGCAGTGGTATATGGATGGGGGTAGAAACAACCTTACCAGCGCTTCAGTATTATACGGGTTATCTTGTAAAGGAAGAAACAGGTTGCAAAGATAATGCATTCTATGGCCCCTTTTGTGGTTTATGTTTTGAGAGTCAATATGTAACAGACGCCATCAATCATTCCGGTTTTACGTCACCCATACTTCGTGCCAGAAAGCAGTGGAAACAGATGACTCGGTACTGCTTTGGTAGTTTTGATAGCTTATTGGAAATTAGGAACTTTGATTTTGGCTAAATTATATAAATAGCAACAAATGAAAGAAAATAGCAAGTCGTGATAATTTACATATAAAAGTGGCATTTGTATAATGTTTATATAAGAAAACATAGGGAGGCAATATATTTATGAATAAAAAATTAAATATTGTAGTTTTAATGTTAGTCCTTGTTATTATGGTCTTTACTGCCTGTGGAAAAAAGGCAGAGGACAAAACAACAGACCCTGGTATTGTAAAGGACAATAGCGAAACAGAGACTAAGACAGACACTTCGACAAATACCAACACAGATACCCCAAAAGATGACGAACCAAAATTTGAATTTGAAAAGAGAGAAATTAAATTTGGTACAACAAGTGCAGAATCCACAATTGTTGTTCAGACTATGAAATTGTTCTCTGAAAAAGTTGCTGCAGCTACCAACGGCAACGTAGATGTTCAGATTTATCCCGGTTCTCAGTTGGGAAGTGTATCTGAAATGGTTCAATCTGCACAATTAGGCGCAATTGACATGTCAATGTCTCAACCTTCTACATTAGCAGATTTAGGTGCAAAGGAAATGGGAGTTTTAGGTCTACCTTATCTGTTCACAAGCTTTGAGCAACGTTGGAAGGTACTGTACGGAGAAATTGGACAGGATTTACTGGAAGCAGTAGCTCCGAGTGGGACCGGCTTAGTTGGTTTTGGATATTTCGCAGATGGCGCCCGTAGTTTCTTCACCACAGAAGGAAACCCTATTCGCTCCCTTGCTGATGTTAAAGGAATGAAGCTTCGAGTTATGGATACAGTCATTGACAATGATTATGTGATAGCGCTTGGAGGAAGTCCTACACCTACATCAAGTTCCGAGATGTATTCCGCTCTTCAGACGGGTATAGTTAATGGCGCTGAACAGCCGATTGCAGCTTACTATGCAAACAAATACTATGAGGTAAGTGACTTCTTAACATTGGATGAGCATACCTATAATACTCTGGTAATTGTATTCTCAGAAAAAATTTGGGACACCTTATCTCCTGAATTACAGGAAGTTCTTGTGAATTGCTGGAATGAAGCAGCGAATGAGAATAAACAACTGATCATAGATACTGAAGCAGAGCTGCTTGAGAAAATCGCTGATGAGGGTGTTGAAATCATAAGACTCACTGACACCGCAGATTGGGTTGCAGCGATGGACAGTGTATATACAAAGCATGCAGGTAATCTCCAGGAATATATTGACAGAATCAAAGGTATCACTGACTAGTTTTTCTATCGACAACTATATATTAATTTAGGATACTCATAATTTCATCACACCACCCGTCCTGTACGGGTGGTATGTATTAGAAGACATAACATAATAAGACATAATTGAAATAATGGAGGAAAGTAAATGGACATAATGAATAAGTTTTTGTTAAAAGATAAGACCGCGTTAGTTACCGGTGGATCCTACGGAATTGGATTGGCAATTGCAAAAGGGCTTTCACAAGCAGGAGCTAAAATCGTATTTAACGATCTCAATCAAGAACTGGTGGATAAAGGTCTTGCAGCTTATAAGGAAGAAGGCATTGATGCTACCGGATATGTGTGTGATGTTACGAACGAAGCGGCTGTTCAGGAGTTGATAGCAAAAATAGAGGAGGAGGTTGCTCCGGTTGATATTTTAGTTAATAATGCAGGCATCATCAAGCGCATTCCTATGTGCGAAATGTCCGCAGAGGACTTTAGAAAGGTGATTGATGTTGATTTAACGGCACCATTTATCATGGCGAAGTCAGTCATTCCCGGAATGATAAAACGTGGACACGGAAAAATTATAAATATTTGTTCGATGATGAGTGAACTGGGACGTGAAACTGTTTCTGCTTATGCGGCAGCAAAAGGTGGTCTTAAGATGTTAACAAGAAATATCTGTTCTGAATATGGTGAGTTTAATATTCAGTGTAACGGAATTGGACCTGGCTATATCGCAACACCTCAAACGGCACCACTTCGTGTTGATGGACATCCTTTTAACAATTTTATTATTTCCAAGACACCGGCTGCTCGATGGGGAAATCCTGAAGATTTAATGGGTCCGGCAGTATTTTTAGCATCAGAAGCATCCGATTTTGTTAACGGACATGTTTTATATGTTGATGGCGGAATCTTAGCGTATATCGGAAAACAGCCAAAATAGTTACAGTTCTTCGCATTGACGAATGTGATATAACAGAAGGGGCGATTTAAAATGAAAGCAGCATTACTAAAAAGTTGGAACAACTTAGAACTTACAGATGTCGAAAAGCCGATGCCTGGAGCTAAGGAAGCTTTGCTCAGAGTGGAATACGGCGGCGTCTGTGGTTCGGATATTACAGTATATAGAGGACAGCATCCCACGGCAATTGCACCGGTGGTTTTGTGCCATGAAATTCTTGGTATCGTCGAAGAGCTTCCGGCGGATTATATTGGAGATATTACTTTGGGGGACCTGGTATTAGTTAACCCTGTAATAGAATGTGGTGAATGTGCTGCATGTAAAGCCGGACATACCCATGTCTGTTCGAATCTTAAACTGCTTGGCATACATGTGAATGGAGGCTTTGCGGAATATACGAAAGCAAATGTTGATCGTTTGGTGAAAGTATCTCCAACCCTTACAAAGGAAGTTGCAGCACTGGGTGAACCGTTTGCAGTTGCTTATCATGTAACTGAGCGCGGAGGTGTAAAAAAGGGTGATAAGGTATTAGTTATCGGTGCCGGAACAATAGGGCTTGTTGTAGCTCTCACAGCCAGAGAAAGAGGAGCAGAGAAGGTAGTTATTTCTGAAATCAATCCCAACCGTCTGGCATTGGCAAAAAAGTTGGAGTTTGACACAATGAATCCCATGGAAGTCGATATGATAGCTTCAATGAAAAAGATAACAGAAGATGTTGGCTTTGATGTAGTGATTGATGCTTCAGGTTCTAAAAGTGGAGTTTCTATGCTTCCTGAGCTTTGCCGCATTCGAGGTATTATTATGTCACTCGGATTATCAGGCTTACCATATGAATTTCCGATTGGAAAGGTTTCGTTTAAAGAGATCACTCTAGTGGGTTCTCGCCTTTATTCTCATGAACACTTTGTAGCAGGTGTGGATATGTTGGTGAAACTTGCAGACAAATATTGCGTTAATGAATTAGTAACAGATATTATGCCCCTATCTCAAGTAGTAGAAGGTATTGAAAAAATGAAGGCTGGAGAGAGTTTAGGTAAGATTCTGATTAAGTGCAGGGAAGACTAGAGTTACAATAGATCGGTGTCTGATTGAATTATGTAAAAGGCGATAGAAGTCTTAGGTCTATCGCCTTTTTTGTTGTTGGAGAAACTCAGAGATAAGCAGGGATTTTTTCTGTGGTTGTTATCATGCGAAACACTCCTTATCGTGTTAAAATCAAACATACTAATAAAACTATTATGCCAATGCGGAGCGTAATTTATAGATTGAATAAATATTTCTTCTTAGGGAAGGTAAGG
>JAEZLF010000070.1 GCA_023435925.1 Bacillota bacterium | reverse complement strand
ATGAATATTCAGCGTGAACAACTCGAAGCCCAGCTTAGCAACGAGCTTTTGCTGTTATACTCATAATTGATTTTATAGCGATATAGAATAAATTACGAAATTAACGGTTGGAAGCTTAAAGAGATTAGGCTTTTGACCGTTTTTTATTTTAGTTAAGGAGGCCTCCATTATGAAAACCATTGATAAGGATGTTTTAGCAGGGTATAACTCAGGCATCGAAAAGAAAGAATATCGAAATGGCGTTAGACCTTGGAAAAGAGCTTGGAATAAAGCTCAAAACAGCAGAGGTTGCAGATGCAAGAATCATCGACAGAACTGATGAAAGTGCAGATGCAATACTGCTTTTTGGTCCCTTGTATCACATAACAGAATACGAAGAAAGACAGCTTGCTCTTGAGGAATGCTACAGGTTACTAAAACCGGGCGGGTTATTATTCACGGCAGCGATAACAAGGTATGCAACGACTTTGTGGGCAATAACAACATATGATAAAAACAAGCTTCTCGATGAAACAGAGTTTTATGAAATGGTTCATCGGGAGATAAAAACTGGCAACCATATTAAAAACCCTAAATCTAGTTATCGTGGGATGGGACGCTCATATTTCCATCTACCGGATGAATTGAAGAATGAAATTGATACGGCAGGATTTAAAGAGACAGAGGTTATTGGCGTGCTTGGTCCATGCTGGTTGATTCCACAGCTTGATGATGTGTGGAAAGATGAAATAAAAAGGGAGAGCATAATGCGCATTGTACGACTCTGCGAAAAAGAAGAAAGTATACTGGGGCTATCAACTCATTTATTAAGCATATCGAGAAAGGGGTAGAATCATGCAGTGTATAATAACAAAAAAAGATAAGAAATTGAGTTTTGATGAATTCTATTCACTTGAAAGCGAATGCTTTCCTTCCGAACCGTTTAATGAAATACAGTATAGCGATACGATCCAAGGTGATTTTTGGACAGCGAGGGTAGAGGGAAACCTTGCGGGGTTTGTTTGTGTAGTCAGCCATCAGGATAAAGTTCACCTCAGCAGATTGGAAGTTCATTCGCAATACCGAAGGGCGGGCATAGGCGCTTTACTCATTGATAAGGTCATTGAATTTACTGCGTTAAAAAATTTACCCAGCGTTTCTTTAACGGTTAGAACAAATAATATACCGGCATATAATCTCTATGTAAAAAAGGGATTCATTATTTATGGCTATAAAAATCGGTATGCCATTCCAATTCAAAACCTATCTGAAACTTCACCTGTCGAGCTTATACAGAGAGGCGAAGGGAAAAACTGCCCTGTATCATTTGTAGTAAACGCAGATGAAATTGGATCAGGCAAGTTTAATTATCAAATCGGGGGATGCAAGGATTTTGTACTTACATATCCGGATACCAATATTCTTAGCGTGTTGGCGGCTATAAAAAGCAAAGTGAAGCCTGGCAGCGCGAATATATATGTCATGACAGAAAATCCTGAAACAATAAAGGTTCTTAAAGCACTCTCATTTGCAGCTGAAACCGAAATGGCCGACATGATTTATTATACCAAGAATTCCCCGGTTTTCCAACTACTTGACTTATTCTGTTTCTAAATATAACATTTATTTATCAATGCCATGTTTCTTGTAGCATTATGGGTAGGTTATTTTTTTTGTGGAAAGAGAAATTAGTCGGAGCGAATGATATTCGTGTAATATCAGTCAGTCTGGAGGATAGGCATGATAATAAAACTCGCAATTTGCGATGATGAAATTACTGAAACCAAATATCTGAGTAAGCTTATAGACAAGTGGGCAAGGACAAACAAAGAAGCTGTTAAAATACATACGTTTGATAGTGCGGAAAGCTTCTTTTTTCAATATGCCGAAGACAAGTCCTTTGACATACTTTTACTTGATATACAGATGAAAAATATGAGTGGTTTGGAACTTGCAAGGCAAATCCGACAGGATAATGATTCTGTACAGATTGTATTTATTACCGGATATCCGGACTTTATGGCAGAAGGCTACGAGGTATCGGCGCTGCATTATCTTATGAAGCCCGTTAATGAGCAAAAGTTGTTTGAAGTGCTGGATAAAGCCTGCAAAAGGCTTAGCAGGGTTGAAAAAGTAATACTTCTCAAGGCAGATGGCGAAAATGTCCGTATTCCTGTAGGGAGTATTGTTTATGCAGAAAGCTTTGCACATACGGTTGAGATTACGACAAACAGTGATAAAATAACTGCCAGCCTATCAATATCGGAACTTGAAAAAGCTTTGGACGAGGGCTTCATTCGCTGCCACCGTTCATACATTGTCGGGTTGAAATATATTAATCGAATAACTAAAAATGATGTCATACTTGATAATAACATTAAAATACCGCTGTCGCGACGATTATACGGTAAAGTGAATCAGTCGTTTATCAGCTTTATCAGGGAGGTCGACTGATGGAAAGCCTTGTGTATCCTGTAATTATTCTTTGTTGTGCGGTAGTTATTGTGACAGCTCTTCTGCTCTTGCGTACATACATGCATAAGCTTGTGGATAAGCGGATATCCGCATACCAGAGTGATCTTATCAACAAGCATTACGATGAAGTTGAGAACATTTACAGACAAATGCGTGGGTGGCGGCATGATTACCACAACCATATCCAGGTGATAAAAGCCCATCTGGCACTAGACCAGGTTGAAGAGCTTAAAAACTATCTGGACAAACTAGAGACTGATTTGACAACTGTTGATACCATGTTGAAAACCGGCAATGTAATGGTTGATGCTATTCTGAACAGTAAAATATCTCTTGCCAAGTCAAAAAACATCGTCATTACTGCAAAAGCTACCGTACCTGAACAACTGAAGGTATCAGAAATCGACCTCTGTGTAATAATTGGCAATCTGCTGGATAATGCCATGGAAGCCTGCCTCAAACAAGCGAATCAAGCTGACAGATTTATCCGTGTTTATATTGGTAAGCTTAAAGAACAGCTCTATATATCTGTTTCAAATTCTATGGGCGGCGAGATAAAGAAAAACAGTAAAACCTATCTATCAACGAAGGATTCCGCAACACACGGGTTTGGTCTTATTCGTGTTGACAGGATTGCAGAAAAATATGACGGATATATTAACCGACAGCATGAGGAGGGTGTATTTGCCACAGAGATCATGCTGCCATTGTAATGAAGCGCAGGATATTCTCGTTTTTTATAAGTGTTAGGAATCGATTTATCACCAATTTGCCGCTCGTGCATCAATTGATACCGTTTGTGCGAAAACAGCCACTTATCGAAAATACAGCAGTAGTATTAATGTGAGGTGAGAACGGGTGAAAGCAAAACAAAAATTGAAGTACTCCTTTTGGAGCAATGTTAAGTTCATGTTGGGGAAAATGTGGCATTGGGATTGGAAAACTACAATCCTGACCTTTATGCGCGCTCCGTTTATCGTAGTACTACCTTTTCTGGGGTTGATGCTGTCGAGAACTGTTGTGTCTTTTGTGGGCAGTGGGGCAGATATGAGTAAAATAACTGTTTCAATCCTGTTGTTATGTGCCGCAACAGCAGTCTGCATGGTTATTCTCAATTATCTGAACGGTAAAAATAGACGTATGGAATTCATCAATTCATTTAAATATCAGAATATTATTACTGAAGCATCATTGGCGCACGATTACGAGTATAATGAGAGTCCGAAAGGATTATCAGATGGAATTAAGGCTATAATGAATTGCGGAAATGATCAATCCGGCGCGCGTAAAGCCATAGACACACTCTCATCATTCATTGGGAATATGATCGGGCTGGTATCGTACGCTGCAGTGATCTTTATGCTTAACCCCTTGATTTTATTAACAATTTGCGTGACCACCATTTCAAGCTACTTCATCATGAAACGTACCACGGCGTGGAATCATAAAAATAAGGATAGTTGGATCCCTATAGATCGCAAAAAGGATTATCTTGTGACCATCTCCAGTGATCTTGCACCGGCAAAGGATGTAAGGCTATATAATATGTCCGGCTGGTTTCAAATGGTCTTCGCAGACGTGCTTCACCAGCGTATGGATTGGCAGCGCAAGGAAGAAAAATTTGGGCTTGGCATAGATATTCTCAGCTTATTTCTGTCTCTATTGAGGGAAGGCATAG
The DNA here is from genome assembly GCA_023435925.1 of Bacillota bacterium. Taxonomy (GTDB): domain Bacteria; phylum Bacillota; class Clostridia; order Acetivibrionales; family DTU013; genus JAEZLF01. The sequence goes on along the minus strand of JAEZLF010000070.1, from coordinate 21,208 downwards.
CTTTCGGCCTGTTGGTTTATTTATTGTATGAAAGAGGAATGCCGGTTGCCGATTACGTGCTATATTTCGGCATAATCGGTGGATTCAGCGCGTGGTTTGACGGCATTATAAATAATATCTACTGGTTTGACCGCATCAATACCGGTTTTAATGAAATGCGTGAATACCTCGATCATCAGAATAAGAATAATACTGGAGTGGGTGTGCCAGTGCCAAACGATTCTTTCTCCATCGAGTTCAATGATGTCAGTTATACATTTGCAGGCACAGACAAGGAAATCATTTCTGGTTTGAGCTTTAAGATCCGCAAAGGTGAAAAGCTCGCTGTTGTCGGGTTGAATGGAGCGGGTAAAACAACGATTGTAAAACTCATATGCGGGCTGTACCGACCGACCAAGGGTGTTATACTAGCAAACGGAAGGCCGATAGACGAATATAATATTGATGAGTATTACTCGCTTTTCTCTGCAGTCTTTCAGTACATATCCATACTGCCGATGACTGTCAGACAAAATATTGCAGCCTCACCGGACGGAATTGATGAAGTTCGCTTGCATAATGCGCTTGAGCAATCTGGCTTCGGAGACAGGGTAAATGGTTTACCACATGGCAAAGATACCTATCTTGTAAGGGGACTCTTCCCGGATGCTGTAGACCTGTCTGGCGGTGAAGTTCAAAGGCTGGCTTTGGCCCGCGCACTTTATAAAAACGGTAGTTTTCTTATCCTTGATGAGCCTACGGCCGCTCTTGACCCAATTGCTGAAAGCGATATATATCAAAAATATAATGAAATCGTCAAGGACAAGACCTCGGTGTTTATATCTCATAGACTTGCAAGCACCCGCTTCTGTGACCGGATACTGTTTATTGAAAACGGTCGCATCGTCGAAGAGGGAACGCATGAAGAGCTTATGAAAATTAAGGGCAGGTATTCTCAGCTTTATGAAGTTCAGAGCCATTACTATAAAGAGGAGGCTGAAGCGGTATGAAGAAAAATACTTCCGTCCTTTTACGAGGATATAAAGTTCTGCACAGCCTGATACCCGGATTTCTACCGGCTACTGCCCTACGCGCCTTTTTTGGAGCCATATTGCCGCTGATAAACATTGTCATGTCGGCAATGATTATCAATGCGCTAACAGAAAAAAGAGCTCTCGAGTATGTTCTTTTTCTGTCGATGCTTACTGCTGTTCTAAACTTTGTCACCCAGATTATCATGCGTATAATGGGCCGGATATCATCATATTTGTCGGTGAATATCTGGAATATATATGATAAACCCTTAAATGAAAAACAGCAGCAAATGGATTTTGAACATATTGAAAACCCAGCGACAAGGCTTCTTCGACAAAAAATCTACACCTTCAGCAATACTAACGGGAATGGGATAATATCCCTGTTTTGGATGTTTGAAGTAATACTTACGGACTTTTTTACGATTGTCTTCTCTATTGGACTATTTGTGTCGTTGTTCTTCTTGAAAGGCTCTGCGACTGACAGTGTTTGGGGCTTTGTGAACACATCATGGTTCGGAGTGCTGTTTATCTTGCTGGTTTTCGGGAATGCGGCACTGGGTATGCTGATCGTTTCAAAAAGCAATAAAAAGCTTTACGATGTTATGAAAGGCTTTCATTTCCTAAACATGATCGGACAGTTTTTCCTGGATAAGTTTTTTTACAAGTATCAAATGGGGAAGGATACGAAAATCTATAATTTGAAAACAAGTATTTTCCATTCGTTGGACAAAGTATTAAGTTCAGCATTTTCAACGGTTGAAAGCTGGCAAAAGACAGAGTCGCGCTATCGCAGTTATGGTGATGTTTCAACGAATATTCTAACTGCCCTTGTGTACGTTTTCGTCGCGGCAAAGGCAACCTTTGGCAGCCTTGGAGTCGGCAGCATCGTGCAGTTTGTTGGTGGCATCACGCGCTTCAACTCTGGAATCACCGGGCTTGTCGGTTATATGTCCCAGCTTTTTTCCAATGTGGAAGCGCTTAATTTATATTTTGAGTTTCTTGATATGCCGGATAAAATATACCACGGTACTCTTCCTGTTGAAAAGCGTCAGGATTATGAATATGAACTGGAATTTCATGATGTATCCTTCAGATACCCGGGCACTGACAAGTACGCCTTGAAACACTTGAATCTTAAACTGAACGTCGGTCAGCGGCTGGCTGTCGTAGGTATGAATGGTTCGGGCAAGACCACTATGATAAAACTGCTATGCAGGCTGTATGACCCGACGGAGGGGCGTATAACCCTCAATGGCATTGATATCAAAAAATACGAGTACAATGAATATATGAGTATTTTTGGCGTAGTATTTCAGGATTTTAAACTCTTTTCCTTCCCTCTCGGGCAGAATGTCGCCGCCTCCGTTGAGGTGGATCCTGACAAGGCTGAGAACTGCCTTGCAAAAGCCGGCTTTGGAGAACGGCTCAAGAAGATGCCGAAAGGGCTTGATACCTGCCTGTACAAGGATTTCGAGGAGGATGGAGTGGAGGTTTCAGGCGGCGAAGCACAGAAGATTGCTATTGCCCGTGCATTGTACAAGGATGCGCCGTTTGTCATTCTCGATGAACCAACCGCTGCGCTCGACCCCATCGCCGAGTTTGAGGTGTACAGCAATTTGAACGAAATTATCGGGGAAAAAACAGCCGTGTTTATCTCGCACAGGCTGTCCTCCTGCCGTTTCAGTGATGACATCGCGGTGTTTCACGAAGGAGAGCTTATTCAGCGGGGCAACCATGCTGCACTGGTTTCCGATATAAACGGTAAATATTACGAGCTTTGGAATGCCCAAGCTCAGTATTATTATGAGAGTATTGCATAAACGAGGAGATATTTATTCATTTGCATAACTTTTTACAGGTTGATGAAATAAACATGCTCGAAAATGTTCAGTTTACATAGAGGCTATTACATGTAAATGTCGGAGAACTCGACTTCTGCTGTCCTTATAAGCCGGTTGTCATTTATTTCCGTTAATTTTTTACCAGGAGTTGCTTTTATTTTCCTTGCAGGAAGCATAATGTTGAACGAACTACCTTGCCCAATTTTACTTTCAAGTATAATTACTCCACCCATAGTTTCAACAAGCATTTTAACGAGAGTCAGTCCTATGCCCGTCCCTTCTGATTGGCGGGTAAGAGAATTATCTACCTGCCCGAACTTTTTAAAAATCAGTTCTTGCTTATCTTGAGGAATACCTATCCCATCATCTTTTACCTGAATACATATCATACATTTTCCACCTGATACTTTTTGTGAGACCTTAACTGTAACCGATTTACTTCTTGGTGTAAATTTAATTGCATTCGAGAGTAAATTCAACAGTATTCTTTCATACTTTTCTTCATCAATTCCAATTTCTCTCTTTTTAATGGTAGAGGAGAATGTCAGTCTGACACCCTTTTCCTGAGCATAGATCCGGACCGATTCGGTAATGGATTCAGTTAAAAAGACGATATCTTCATTCGTTTTGTGGATGTTCATATTTTCTGCTTTTAACCGGGTAATGTCCAGAAGATTATTTACTAACCTCAACTGTCTGTTCGAGTTCTGTCGTATTTTTTTAATGAATCCTTTTGCTTTTGCTGATAATTCCTCCTTACACAGCGATTCCATTGCTTGTATTGCAGAATTGATTACTGCCAAAGGAGTTTTAAATTCATGGGAAATGAGGGATAAAAATTCATCCTTCATTTCAATTGCTTTCTCGAGAGCTTCATTTGCTTTTTCAAGAGCTTCGTTTTTCTCTTGCTCAGACTTGATAAGAAGCTCTTTATTTATTTCTAACTGTATATATCCTAAAAGGTCAATAATTAATCTCGACAACATACCAAGTAAAATATTTTCATGTTCTCCGAAGTGATGAGGAGTTTTATAATGTGTTGCAAATGTGCCCAGAAGCGCCCCGGATCTGCTTATTAGCGGTGTAATTTGAAATGCCTTAATTCCGGAAGACAGTAAAGACTGCTGGAATTCAGCACTCATTAGTAATGGCTTAATTGAAGTATCTTCGACTATAACTCGTTTTTTGAACTTAAATAGTATATCAAATGGCGGTTGATTTGGGTTGATTATTTGATGGCCATCAATAGATACCTGATTTATGCCATACTGAGCCATAATTATTAATCCATACTGTTTGTCGTATATTCGGATAGTAGCCGAATCAGCTTTTGTAACAGAGATGACGGTTTTAATAATTTCATCATATACTTCATTCAAATTTGCGGTGTTTATTGAGTTTATGCTGATAGAATGCAAACGGTTAATGGCGTATAATTCCAATGACAAACGGTCTTTCAATTCTTTCAGAGCGTTTTCGGCCTGAACTTGTTTAGTGACATCCCAATGGCAACAGATACCCATTAATAAATTACCGTCGGAATCATATATCGGAACGCCGCTTTGGTTGAAATAAAACGTTCCTTTGTCCGATTTGATAGTAAGCCTTTCATTATCAATCTTTTGGCCGTTTAATATACGGATAAGTGGTTGGTCTTCAAGCGATATTTCATTGCCATCTTCGTTAAGAAAAATACCTTTAGGGTGTACACATCCTGCTTTTTCGGACATGTCAAACGATGCATGAAAGCTCCTGAGTTTATCGCCTATCAATAGACAGTTGCCGCTTTTATCTACAATGGTTACTGTGTCAGCCAAATGATCCAGAATAGTTTCAAGCTGTCTATTTTTTTCCTCGATTATTTTTGTCTGCTCACTAACCAATGATTTAGTTTCCACGTCTTTTGTTACTTCTATAGTAGTTGCTAAAACATATTTTATCTTTCCTTGTACATATACAGGTGTACGTGTAACGCCCCAATAGGATACTCTTTTTAATGAGCTTTTTATTTCTCTCAAATGCCATGCTGAATGAATGGATTTCCAGCTTGATTCTGCCTGAGAACCTGCAAATCCGGCCAAAACATCGCTTAGTTTTTTCCCGATATAATAATCTGCTTTCTTTTCGGGACATTCCAAATAATTAAGGTACTGCTGATTCATTTTAAGTATTACTAAATCAGGAATACTAATAAGTGCGCAACCAAAAATATTTTCTTTAAACATTTGTTCAATGAAAATTGTCTTGTCTTCAAGCCTAGAATTACGTTTCTCTTTGACTGTATATCTTTTTTCGCCTTTATTTGGCGATTGATATAGTGTTATTGTAACTTCTCTTACTTTAAGATCTTTAGTAAACAGATAGCAATTGGCTATACCTACCGAATCAATTTTGTCAAATATGTCGTTAGCTGCTCGCAGCTTGTTTGTAAACAAATCGATAGAATCCTTGCCAATAAGCTCATCTCTCTCATATCCTGTGAGCTTCATGAAAGCGTTGCTTATTTCGACAGCTATATTTGACACAAAAACACAATAGGCATCATCTTCTGAAGGGATGAGAATAGACTTTTTTCTCATATCGCTTCACCTCATAAGAATAGCTGCATATTTACATTGCAGTTTTTACTATAAAAATAGTTTATAAGCAATTATACATGATGTCAATATATAGAAAAAAATATAAATAAATGGAGTATAAATTGCGATCTAATTGGAGTACAAATTACTTTTACTATACCACATTTTGTATGAATTACAACCTACCAATCGCTGCTCGATCATGACGGCTCTATTGCATCGGATCGGTCTTACACTACGGATAGACATTGAGATTTGTCTTAGTACAATGGGTTCATTTCTTTTAATCTGTATGGTTTGTATTAATTTAAGTGCAAAACTCTCCGATATATATGTTATATACAGAATTAATTCTTTTAAAGGTGACAGCATGAGATATGTTCCAGTAAACTGCATAAGGGCAGGCATGATTATGGGAAAAAAACTGATAGGGAGAAATGGTGAGCTATTCATAAACGAGGGTATAGCTATTGAAGAATCCTACATCAGTAAAATAAAAGCTCTTGGGTATTCCGGCGTATATATTGATGATGACTTATCTCGGGATATAGAAATCATTGAAATTATAAATGATGACCTTAGAAATCGATCTGCACAAACCATCAAGAATGTTTTTACCAGTATAGAACACAGAAATAGTACGATAGAAACAAACATAAACACGTTATCCGATGTTGTTAACTCAATTTTGGACAGTGTTCTTGAAAACAATGATACCGTTGTCAACATGCTGGATTTAAAAACATTTGACAATTATACATATCTTCATTCTGTAAATGTTACATTATTAGCCCTCGTTATAGGAGCAGCACTCGAACTGAATAGATATGATATGGTTAAACTTGGTTTATCGGCCATTCTGCATGACATTGGAAAGGTTTTCGTACCAAAGACGGTTGTAAATAAACCAGGAAAACTGTCAGATCAGGAATTTACCATAATGAAGACACATTCAACCCAGGGTTATCAGTACCTGAAAGACGATTATGACTTTCCTATGGCCTCTTATGTTGGCGTCCTGCAGCACCATGAAAGATATGACGGAACAGGGTATCCACTAAAGCTTGCGGGTACTAAAATACACTTGTTTGGCAGAATCATCGCCATTAGTGATGTATATGATGCGCTCACGTCAAACAGACCATATCGAAAGGCCATGCTGCCATCAGAGGCCTTTGAATATATTCTTGCAAACGGTAATATCCATTTTGACCCCGCCCTGGTCACTTGCTTTACTAGAAAAATAGCTGCTTATCCTGTGGGAACTACAATACAACTCAGCAATGGCTGTACTGGTATTGTCATGGAAAATCACACCGATTCCATCATGCGGCCAAAAGTCAAGATCTTCCGACAAGGTGCCAAGAATGTTACTCCGTATATCGTTGATATGAGAAACAACATGGGTTACCTTAATGTAACGATTATAGGACAGGATACGGACTCCTTTGCGCCAGATAAATAATTATGATGATTTATGTCAAATTGCACAGTATAATTAGGTGTATAAAAGCGAAAAGGGAGCTAAGTATGGAGATATCACAATTCAAGAGATTTGACATGCTGAAAAAACCTATTAGGCAGCGGCATTTTTTAAGGCCTATTACATGGCTATTGAGCTATCCTGCCGTTTTGGCTCACCGCGTTAAAATAATCAAAATAGGGATGCAGGGGATTAAGCCGCCCTATTTGTTATTGTGCAATCATAATTCTTTTATCGATTTCAAAGTAACGACTGCAGCGATATTTCCCCATCGTGCGAATTATTTGGTGGCCATAGACGGCTTTATCGGCCGGGAATGGCTGTTGAGAAACGTGGGCTGTATTTGTAAGCGCAAGTTTACAAGTGATACGGTAATGGTTCGGCATATGAAAAAGGTTATAGAAAATGGCGATGTCATTGTGCTTTTTCCTGAAGCTAAGTATTCCCTTTGCGGCACGAATGCAGTTCTTCCGGATTCACTGGGAAAATTAGCCAAGCTGCTCAAGGTTCCTGTTGTAACATTAATTATGCATGGGCATCATGTGAATTCGCCTTTTTGGAATCTGAAAAACAGAAAGGTGAAACACATGGAAGCAGTATTGACTCAATTGGTAACAAAGGATGAAATTGATACACTGGGGTATAATGAAATAAACGAAAGAATGAATACAGCTTTTCAATATGACGATTTTGCCTGGCAAAAGGATCGGAATATCCGCATAAGCTTTCCCGACAGAGCGAAGGGACTGCATAAGGTGCTTTATCAATGCCCCTGCTGTAATACACAGTATCGTATGATGTCTGAAGGGAACAAGCTCTGGTGTGATAGCTGTAAAAAGGTATGGGAAATGTCCGAGTACGGTGAGTTGTCTGCTGTAGATGGGAAAACTGAGTTTACCCATATTCCTGACTGGTATGAGTGGGAGAGAGAGCAGGTACGGAAGGAAGTTCAGAGCGGCGCTTACCGGTTTGAATCCGAGGTCACTGTAGATTCTCTGCCAAATGCCAAAGGGTTTGTGCATTTGGGAAAGGGGAAGCTTATCCATGATATAAACGGGTTTTTTCTGGAGGGTGAGTACGAGGGAAGTCCTTATTCCGTATCGATCAACGCCAAGTCGCTGTATTCTTGTCATATCGAATACAATTATCTTGGGAAACACGGTGACTGTGTGGATCTCAATACGCTAACCGATACTTATTACATATATCCGAAGTGCGACCATTTTTCCGTAACCAAAATAGCACTTGCTACGGAGGAAATATATAAGGTTTGGCGGATCAAGCCTGCAGAAAGTGTAAAGGATTTTTTATGATCATTCAGTCAACCATTAAGGGCAATGATTTTGAGTTTGAAACAACGCACAATATTTTCTCGCCCAGACAGATCGACGCCGGAACGCTTGCGATGCTTTCCTGTGTTGAGTTCAAAGATGGACAGAAAATATTGGACCTGGGGTGTGGTTATGGCGTCGTGGGTATAACAGCAGCCAGATTCACAGCTCCGGAGAATGTCTATATGGTGGATATCGACCCTGAAGCGGTTGCATGCTCTATGAAAAATGCTGTGCGAAATCATGTGGAGGGAGTGCATGTGATCCGGAGTGACGGATTGGACGCTCTAACGGAAGCAGGCTTTGATTGTATCCTGTCAAATCCTCCATATCACACTGATTTTTCTGTTGCAAAGAAATTCATTGAGAAGAGCTTTAATCGCTTAAAAATGGGGGGAAGGATGCTGATGGTGACGAAACGGAAGGAATGGTATAAAAACAAGTTCATTTCGGTTTTCGGCGGTGTCAGAATCCATGAGACAGACGGGTACTTTATATTTGAAGCGGAGAAAAGAAGCGCAAGCTTCAGCAAGAAGAGGTGAGAGCCTAAACCGAGGGAGGTACATAAAGAATAGCTGAGAGGCTTACCCGGGAAAGCTTCTACAAGCGAAGTTGTTACTTTTCAATTCGAATGCTCATCAGCCCGGATTTCATGGCAAGCTTTCTCAAATAAGGATTATACATGGCTGGAGATTTCATATTCTTGATAAAGATATTTGTCATGAGCGGATCAAGATTTTTACGGTACAGCTTTTCATATCCCTGAAAACTGCTATTCAGTGCTTTTGCAAGTGCCAGAGCGCTTTTGAATGCGTAGCTCATCCCTTCGGCCGAGCTGGGGCTTATAAAACCGGCAGCTTCACCAACCAGAGAGACCCGTCCTTTGCCGATACATATTTGACTGCTTTTTACAGGACGGCATAAATACGAGCCATTCCTGTAAAAGCATTTTTCAAAATAGTACCCGTACTTTGTCAGCTTTTGCTTTAAAAGCTCAAACTTATTTCTTGCGTCTTTCCCAGGCTTTAAGGCCGTTCCCAGTATAACAGCATTCTCTTTGGGAATCGTCCAGGAATAGAAATTGGTGATTTCCTCATCAAAAATTGCTCCGTAAAAGTTCTGGGGATCCTTTGCTTCAAACCATTCTTGTATAGAGACATACATATCCGGAGCAGGTCTGTCGGAGAAACCTTGCCTCCTGACCATGGATAAAGCACCGTCAGCTCCCACGAGCAGCTTTGTTTTCACCTCATACTCTTTTCCGCCGCAAATATACCGGACCTTTACGTATTCCTCTTGCTCTTCATACGACTTGAACAAACAGCCGTTCCGTACGTCAACCATGTCGGGGATAATCGATTCGAGCCATTTGTCAAATTCATTCCTGTCTATATTGATATAATGACGCTGATAGTAGCGTTCTATAGAACTTCTGATATCAATTGTCCTGACAGCAAAAAGCTGTGGACTCAGCAGTACAGATTTTGGAATACCCAACCCGAACCTTGCCATCATCTGCTGAGCATCCGGGTCAAGAAGACCACCGCAGCACTTCTCTGCGGAAATGGGCATATTGGCATGAAATATCCGTTTTTCTAAAAGCAGTATTTTATAACGATTTCCGGAGAGTCTGGCCAATGTAGCACCTGCAGGCCCTCCACCGACGATTACTATGTCATACATATCAGCACCTCATGGTCAAATATTTCGCTTACTTCTTGCGGATAGACTCTAGTTCCTGAGTTATCAGATTAATGTAAATATCCTTGTTTCATAGGCAGTCAGTTCAATAATGCCATTGTGTGCCCCGGTTAATCCGGCAGAAACACTTGGATTGCTGATCTTGCCAAAGGTAGCTTCTCTGCCGAAAGCAGGTCCTGCAATGTACTTTATTTTCTTTTTGCCGGTGTTTATTAAAGCGATATATTTTTCTCCGCCTTCCTCGTAGAATACTTCTGTGAGGTCATTTTTACAGCGCTCGACCCGGGAAATGGTTCTGGAGACCTCCCTGCCTGTCAAATGAAAGAGTTCCCATTGGGCGCTGTCATATTCACCGGTATTGTCAGATGTAAACAGAAGGCTTCCAAAAAGGTAATTTACTGAAAACAGTGTATGCTTTTGCACTTCGTTCAGCTTGATATTGTTCCTCCTCAGTAAAAATACATCCGGGTCGTTGAGGAAAGCCCGACCATTCAATTGCCTTCTCGCAATGATATCATGGATTGCATTTTTGGTGGAAACACGTTCTTTTGTAAGCATTCTCATAAAGGCATTGTCATCCCAGTCTAGTCCGATATCACAGCCTATCCGACAGTAATCCACAAGCCCGAAGGCAGAACCAAGGGGTACGCCGCAGCCCAGGATTAGCTTATCTCCCACGCATTCCCTCAGGAATTCCATTGCCTCAGCCATAATCGTACCCCGTGTCTTGTCTTTGCGTGGCTGAATGCAAACGGCATAAAGGAAATCAAGCTTCACAAGATCATATCCCCACTCATTCAGAACAATGGAGAATACATGGCGTATGTATTCCCGTACTTCATTATGATAGAAGTCCAATACGTAGGAGCCGCTCCAATTACAACCCGCGGCCACGGGATTTCCCTTGGGGTCCTTTAAAAGCCAGTCATTTTTTTCTTTAAATATTTCCGAGTGTTTTTCACATACAAAGGGAGCCAGCCAAAGACCGGCTTTCATGCCGGTTGCTTTTATCCTATCAGCCATGTGCTTCATGCCGTTAGGGAATTTTTTGGCATCAATGCTCAGCCAATCGCCTACTGCAGTCTGAAAACCGTCATCGATCTGAAATATTCCGGGTGTCTGCTCAGCTCTCCGGATATTCTCCAAATTCTCTGAAATAATTGCTTCGCTGATGTTTTGATAGTAATTATACCAGCTGGTCCAGCCGTTCATTGGCTTACAGCCAGGCTTAGCCACACCCATTGCTTCAAACCAGCTGTCGAAGACAAAGGACTCGGATCCATCCAGCCAGATCAGATTGAAGGCTTCGTATGGTTTGTTGATATACAGCCCTTCACATTCCTTGACAATATAGACAATATGGTGGACTGCATCAAACTCTATAATGGTGAAACCGTTCTTTTCGGATAAAGAGCCAATCAGGCTGTAGTTTAAGCCTTTGCGAATATATCCGTATGTATATCCATGGAAAAGACCATTTTTCTGTGGATACGGGTAGAAGAAATAATCGCCGTATTTATCAATCTTATGAGTCTTTTTGAGAGGTGCGGAAACAGCGGGCAGACCTTTCATTTTTTCATCAATCATGTACTCTCTCGTGACACTCCAGGACTGGTAGCCATTTACAAAAAGCCTTTGACTTTGATCAAACTGAAAGTTACATCCGATACGAATATGGATTACTTCAAGTTCTTCTGCAGGCTTCAGAATCAACTTCAGCCGCTTTTGCCCACTAAAGGTCGCATATGTCAGCTCCGCATCAAAGTCTTCGCACTTGTAATTATCCCAGAAGGAAACTTCTCTTTTCCTGCCGTCCTTTTTATAGGTGAATATGACCGCTAGATTATCAAACATGCTAACACCACCTATTCACATCATTCGACCAGATCCCAAAAATTACAAAAATTTTGCACGGCCGTAAGTTCCGCCGCAGGCATATAATAACCTTATATATGAGGTTATTATATCATGGGTTTCCAACAAAATAACAGTCTTTACAGTGAAAAAGGTATCAGGAGACCACAGCTCTTTCCCTGTATAAATTTATTGAAAGAAACAGAACGACAGCACAGTAAATAACCAACCCTACCGCAATGGAAGCGTAACCGCCGAACTTCATGATAATTACTCCGAAAACAGGAGCACTCATTACACCTGATAAGCCAATGATAGATTCGCTGATGCTCAGACAGCTGACCTTATATTTTTCCGGTGCCAATTCATAGATATATGTCTTATATGCGGCTGCCAGCAAACCGTACGCAAACCCGGCCAGTGACCCCAGCAGGATGATGGAAAGAGCACTCTTGAAAACCAGAATCAAACTCAATCTGACAATTTGCAGTATAAAAGCGGCAAGAATGAGGCTTTTACTGTTATATTTTCGTAGTAACCTTGTAGCAAGATAAAAGGTGAATATTTCAGGGAAAGCATCAAAGAAATAAGTGAGGCCCAGATTAAAAGGCCCTCCGCCAAAATCTGAGACTAAAACTCCCAGATAGCTGTAAATACCTTTCATTACAAAATTATATAAGAAAATGATCAAAATAATCAATCTCAGGGGTTTCACCTGCATCATTTCTTTTAACGCTTTCCGGAAGGATACATCGCCGTCACCTCCCTTACCGGTGCCGACCTTGAATAATGCTATGCTATTACCTTCCGCGATTATTAGAATAATAGCCAGAACAAAACTGGCACTAATCAAAATATACCAGACATAAATACTCCATCCTGCTGTCTCTAACAGGAGCCCCAGAAGAACTCCGGAAAGTGCATATCCGACAGATCCTACGCCTCGTATTTTACCGAAATCCTGCTGATCGCCATTTTCTTTCAGCACCCCAATGTACCAGGCTTCAGATAGAGGTACCGTACCGTATAGAAAGAAACCCCATAAAATTATTAATACGTAGATATGCAAAATTTTTGTTGAATGAATGAATATTCCTGTTGCGGCAATGCCGAGGCAGATTGAAGCAAGCAATACTTTTTTCACACATTGAAAATGGTCTGAAATAAAGCCAAGAACATTTTGTCCGATCAAAGCGGAAACCGTAAATAGTGTTACAGCAAAACTAATCTCCTTTTTTGAGAAGCCTGCCTCTACGATATACATGGTATACATACCGGAAATACTAAGCATCATTGTCCAGTATGTGAACATAAACAGCTTGAATTTGTGATATTTTGGCTTGATCCAAATCCCCACCTGACATTTTATTTTTCAGAATAAATTGAAATTCAGAATAACATTATGAAGGACAAAAATCAATTGTTTTATCAAATGCTCGCGGCGCATACACACAAAATGTGTAAGGAAGGTGCAGAGCGCCCGCAACGTATTTTGCGTTGCAAAAACGCGGTTTGGCGAACAATTCGCGCAATCGCTGTACCTCTTTTTTATTTAGAAAAACTCGCGTATAATATCTTTAGATTGTAGGAGTGAAGGATATGACAATGACAGAGAAAACCAAATTGCGAGAAACGGATCTGTACGGGCCTGTGCATGATTACCTCGAAGGCCTTGGCTATCAGGTGCAAGGTGAGGTGAACGGCTGCGACCTGGTGGCGATCATGGGGGACGAGCTGGTGGTCGTTGAACTGAAAACGTCATTCAATCTTAAACTGCTCAGTCAGGCTGTCAAACGCCAGCGTGTGGCAGATTCCGTTTATGTGGCGATTCCCAACCCAAAGGGAGGAGCCAGGACAGCAGGCTGGAGAGATATGTGCATGCTGCTGCGCCGGCTTGAGCTGGGGTTGATTACGGTAGCGCCAAACAGGAAGGACGGGCAGGTGGAGGTTCATTTTCATCCTAATACCTTTGATCGCTTGAAAAGCCTGCGCACCAATAAAAAGGTACGTCATCATATTATTAAAGAAAGTCTCAATCGCAGCGGACAGTATAATACCGGAGGAGCGAACAAGACAAAGCTGATCACGGCATACCGGGAGCAAGCGGTCCATGTGGCATGCTGCATGATGAAATATGGCGACATGTCTCCTTCACAGCTGAGAAAGCTAGGTGCCAGCGCAAAAGCGCCGAACATTCTGCGGGATAATCATTATGGCTGGTTTACCAAAGTGTCCCGGGGCATTTATTCTTTGAATGATTGTGCGAGGGAATTCCTGGACGGGTATCCGGAACTGGCCAGGCATTATATGGACCGGATACAGGAGAAGGAAGATGCCGTACAACAAGCTGCCCAAGACGAGTGCAGCAAGACTGCTGTAACGTGTGAAGAGACAGTAAAAGAGAAAAGGGGTAGCGGTAAGGGTGGAAAAAAGAAAGGAAAAAAGGAGAATAGGGAGCAATGAGGAATCGATCAGACAGGCCAAAAATTTCATAATGTTTTGTAGTTGACTCTATTAGTTAGCCATGGTATACTATTTCAAGTCAACAGCATATGAAATGCGCTGGCGTAGCTCAGCAGGTAGAGCAGCTGACTTGTAATCAGCAGGTCGGGGGTTCGATTCCGTCCGCCAGCTCCAAGACAAAAAGGTCACGACAATAGTTGTGGCTTTTTTGTTTCGTTAAATGCAAGAACGGAATCGAACCCGTGAGGGCGCAGAATCAAGGAAAATGCACTGCATTTTCACAAGGCGCGTGAGGACACTGGGGAGCCCACGTCCGAGCGTAAAGCACAGTGAAGCGGTGCGTCGATTCCGTCCGCCAGCTCCATAGAAAAAACGTCTATCCGGAGGATAGGCGTTTTTTTATGGAGCTGGCTTATTCTCATGAGAAAGCAAACTTGCCAATCAATATGGTTATAAAATATGCCCGGAGCTCTTGTTATAAATAAATCCATAGCGCATAATGAGAATGGCAGTCTGGCACCCATATGGGATCTGCAGCACTCAAACAAACTAACATTAAGATGATGAAATGGAGAGGTATCTATGATTTCGTATCGTAATCCGATTATACCAGGGTTCTATCCTGATCCGAGTATTTGCAGGGTTGGAGAGGAATACTACCTGGTGAACAGCTCTTTTGAGTTTTTTCCGGGCGTGCCCCTTTTACACAGCCGTGATCTCATCCACTGGGAACAGCTTGGATATGTTCTGACCCGGGAGTCACAGCTGCCACTTGAAGGATGCCATACCTCCGGAGGAATTTATGCACCAACCATACGGTTCAATAATGGACGTTTTTATATGACAACGACGAATGTAAGCAACAGGGGAAACTTTTTTGTATGGACCGACGATATACGTGGTGAATGGTCTGACCCTGTCTGGGTGAACCAGGGGGGTATTGACCCGTCAATATTCTTTGACGAGGATGGAACCGTTTATTTCAGCAGCACATTTTCTGATGATAAAGGACAATGCATAGGACAATGTATCATTGATATCAATACGGGAAGGATGCTTACGGAAACCCGTGCAATCTGGCATGGGACGGGAGGAAAATATCCCGAGGGACCGCATCTATACAAGAGGAACGGCCTGTATTACCTGATGATTGCCGAAGGCGGGACAGAATACGGCCATATGGAAACCATTGCCCGGAGTGTGTCACCCTGGGGACCTTACGAAGGCTGCCCGAGAAATCCTATATTGACCCATCGGGATTCGGATCTGGGAAAGGTTCTGTTTCAGGGTCTTGGACATGCGGATATCACAGAAACGGTGGATGGAGAGTGCTGGATTGTATTTCACGGGATCCGGCCGACTCAGTACATGCTCCATCATCTTGGACGGGAAACGATGATCGCTCCGCTGTCATGGGATTCTGAAGGCTGGCCGGTGATAAACAATGGACAGCTTATAGCGCCGGAGATGCAGGTTGAAAAGGTGCCGGGATCCTGCCATGTATTACCGCTGCAGACACAGCCTGACCGCGACGATTTCATGGAAAATAGCCCCGCTATAACATGGAGCTATTTACGCAATCCCAAAATGGAAAACTATATCTTTGATCAACGTCCCAGTTACCTCGGTTTATCCGGTTCAGCAGTCACTTTGGACGATATTGGCACGCCCACCTTCCTGGGACGCAGGCAGCAGCATTTTGACGTACGTGCGCAAACGCTGATTGACTTTCAACCGGGAAAGCCGGACGACCAGGCTGGAATCACAATATTTCATACGAATGAACATCATTATGACATGGTAATCACCAAAAGGAATGATGTCCGTGCGGCCGTGTTGAAAAAACGCGTTGGTGACATATTGGTAGAAAGTTCTCCTGTCATTCTACCGGAGGAAGGAGAAATCATTCTGCGCGTTGATGCTACCAAAACCGAGTATTTCTTCTTTGCAGGCACTGACGAAAATAACCTTCGACCTGTTGGACAGGGACGAACTCAGCTGCTGTCAACGGAATGCATGGCATGTACCTTTACCGGTTGCTTTATTGGATTGTTTGCACAGGGAAGCGGTACTGCATGGTTTGATTACTTTGACTATATTCCGGACGAGCAGATATAGAAGAGTTCTTTTTGCTTTATCCGAAATCTTTTTTGTGTTGAAATTCCTTTCAATAAGCATTAAGATTATCATATGAAGAAAAATGCAATTATTCTAAGCTCACATACACTGTTCATAGACTTCTGACCATGCAGTTTCTGCGGGATCTGGTTATGGGAGACACTAATAGCGGCATAAATATAACAGAAGGATGTAATGAGTAAGCTTTAGCCTAGAATTATATTATTGGTATAAGCAAGGGGGAGCGAGAAATCATCATGGCGAATAAAAACTATCCTTTATATGAAACGACCGTCTTTGAGGATTTTAGAGTTATGACGGAAAATGTGGCAAAAAAATATCCGGATCGAATTGCAATTTCCTACAAAAAAGACCCGCGTGACAAGGAAACGGTAGAAGTCACTTATACGCAGGCACGTGACAATATCCGCAGCATGGGAACTGAACTCATATCAATGGGCTGCCGGGACAAGCACGTTGCATTGATTGGTGAAAGCTCCTATGAGTGGGTTTGCTCTTACTTTTGCCTGATGTCCATTGGTTCCGTCGTTGTACCCATAGACAAGGAACTCCCGGTAGATGATATTACCGACATTTTAAATACAGCGGAATGTGAATTTGTGTTTTACAGTGCTGCAATTGAAACAAAGATTGCGACGCTTAAAGATAAGGTTCCTTGCCTGAAGACTTACATCTGTATGGGTAAAGCAAAAATGGAAGGAGCACTGGAGCTTCAAACAATTGCAGAAAAGGGTGGACAGCGCTTTGTAAACGGAGACAATTCATACTATGATTATGAAATCGACCGGGAACGTCTTGCTACCATCGTTTTTACGTCAGGTACAACCGGTAAGGGTAAAGGCGTTATGCTCTCTCAAAAAAATATTGTTACAGATATGACACAGGGCATGTATAACTTCGCCATTACACCGAAAACCATGAACGTGCTCCCACCTCATCACACCTTTGGTTCTACTGTGAATTTTGTTGGACATTATGCACAGGGCTCTACTATTTATATTTCCAGCGGTCTCAAGCATATTGCCAATGAGATGAAGGAGCAGCAGCCAACACATTTGATATTGGTGCCACTTTTTGTTGAAACACTGTATAAGAAAATCTGGTCGACAGCAGAAAAAAGCGGAAAAGCAGACACTCTGCGCATGTTGATGAAGGTTAGCAATGGTTTGCGCAAATGCGGTATTGATCTGCGCCGCATATTATTTAAGAGTGTGCTGGCATCCTTTGGCGGCAAGCTGGAAATGATTATTTGCGGTGGCGCAGCACTGAATCAGGATATAATAGATACCTTTGATGCCCTTGGTATTACAATACTCAACGGTTATGGCATCACGGAATGTTCCCCTCTCATTTCCTGCAACCGGAACAAATATCAGAAAAAAGGCAGTGTCGGAACACCGATTATCGGAGAGTTGGTAAAAATCAAGGATCCCGATGAAAACGGGGAAGGTGAAATCTGTGTCAAAGGGCCCAATGTCATGCTGGGTTACTACAAAGATCCGGAAGCCACCGCAGCTGCCTTTGATGAAGAGGGATATTTCAAGACCGGCGACTATGGAAAGCTGGACGAAGAGGGCTGGATTTATATTACCGGAAGACTGAAAAATCTGATCATTCTCAGCAATGGCAAAAATGTATATCCCGAAGAGATTGAAAATGAAGTTTCCAGAATTTACGGTGTTTCAGAGTCTGTTGTGTACGCCGGCGAAAGCAAGGTACTGAAGAACAAAGAGGTTATTGTTGCCGAGATTTATCCGGACTTCGATGCACTGAAGGAAAGAGGCATTGAGGATGTACAGGAATATTTTGACAATGAAATTAAAAAGGTTAATAGCAGAATGGTTTCCTACAAGGCAGTAAAAATGGTTAAAATTCGAAATGAGGAGTTTAAGAAGAATACCTCAAAAAAAATTCTCCGTTTTGCGATTGATAAAAACATTGACTAACCGCAGCACATTGACATACACATGTTTGACAGAGGTATTGCCTTGCATTAAAAAGCAGTTAATATTATAATTACTACTATAACAAATATTATGAAATTAGGAGAGTCTTATGAAAATCGAATTGCGGAAAGATTTTACCTATTCTTTGGTGGTACCTACCAGCATGGGGGTTCGCATTACACCTGTGAATGGACAGCCTGTACATGTCAGTGATCACTTCATGATGCATGTCACTAGCGCAGAAACTAACGTAGCAAGTGTTTCATCCTATCTTGGACTTCCTGTAAAGGTACTGACAACATTCGTAAAGGACAGCCCGATCGCGGCTATGATAAAAAACAACCTGTTAAGCAGGCACATGACCTATGAAGGTAAGGATGTCCCTCAGGGCGGCCCGTGGGGCTACCGTCACCAGTTTAATATTGCTGACGCCGGTTATGGATCACGTGGCCCAAGGGTACAAAATGACCGCGCCGGCGAGGTTGGTCGTACGCTAAATGTGAAGGATTTTGACCTGGAAAGGATATTCGGGAAGGAAGGCGTGCAGATCGTACAAATGTCAGGTCTGATTGCAGCACTTTCACCTGAGACAGGCGAATTCTGTCTGGCGTTGGCAAAGATCGCCAAAAAATATGGTACTCGCATCGCTTTTGACCTCAACTATAGGGCAACCTTCTGGAAGGATCGTGAAAAAGAGCTTACAAGCCTGTTCACTGAGATTGCCAAGGTGTCTGACATTCTTGTAGGAAATGAAGAAGACTTCCAGCTTTGTCTGGGAATAGAAGGCCCTGAAGCAGGAGGAAAAGCACTTGGCAGTAAGATCGACAGCTTTAAGGATATGATCGGCCGTGTGAAAAAGGCATTTCCGGACACATTAGTTTTTGCCAATACACTGCGCCAGGTTATCAGCACCAATAGTCATCTATGGGGTGCGATTATGTTGGAAGGTGACAACTGGCATGTAGTGGAGCCCCGTGAAATCACCGTTCTGGATCGTATCGGTGGTGGCGACGGCTTTGTTGGCGGTTTGCTTTACGGAATACTGAGAGGTTGGGAGCCGGAAAAATGGATTCAGTTCGCCTGGGCAAACGGAGCATTGGTAACAACCTTGCAGACAGATTACTCACAGCCTGCTGATGAAGAACAAATTTGGTCCGTCTGGCAGGGAAATGCAAGAGTAAGGCGTTAATAAACTACGCAGATGACTCTCTAAATGGGTCCGTAACAGCAAAGAGACTCATAAGATTAAAGGGCTTCAAGTTACTTGGAGCTCTTTTTTGTATGACAGGTTCCCACTGAATCAGGCTCCTGTTAAGTGTAGGGACTATTGGCAGCAACAGCCGAAGCATCAGACAAATGAAAGGACTCATGCGTTTAATGGATGGGTAGTATAATAGTAAAACAGATTGTAATGAAAGGATGAACGAATATGAGTTACAGCTATAATGATTTTTTTATGAAAAGATGGATCAAATGGGGTATCATTGCTATTGTCGTTCTTATTCTGGCTGTTACCTCCATATCCACATATAATGGAGTGGCTGCTTCCGATCAGGATGTACAGAGCAAATGGAGCATGGTGGAGAGTGCGATGCAGCGAAGGTCGGATCTGATTACCAATGAGGTTGAGGTGGTAAAGGGCTATGTGAAGCATGAGGAGAAAGTGTTTGCGGATATTGCAGCTGCCAGGTCGGTATTGTATAATGCATCATCGGACGTCGGCAGTAAGCTCGCTGCCAATGAAGAACTGACCGCGTCGCTAAGAAATATGCTTGTTTTAGTGGAGAATTATCCTGACCTGAAAGCCAGTAAGCAGTTTGAAAACCTGCAGATCACAATCGAAGGATCGGAAAACAGAATAGCAGTGGCAAGAAAGGATTTTATCGAATCGGTACAGTCGTACAATACAAAGGTCACACGGTTTCCGGGAAATATTTTTGCACGCCTGATGGGATATGGAACAAAGGATTATTTTGAGGCCAGTCCGGAAGCACAGCAAGCTCCAAAGGTTGAGTTCTAGACGCATGCTGTGAAAAGACGACATGCTAAAAGCTTGCTGCCTTAAAACTTTTTGCAGGATAGAGTAGATAGAGTTAAAAAGAAAGAGATGGTGTAAGGTGAAAAGATTATTTCAAACAGGTATTTTGATTGTTTTGACCATATGTATTTTTTCTTCATCTGTGTTTGCAGAGGGGAGCTATCCTTCACCTACACCGGAATTTTTTGTAAATGATTTTGCTGGTGTGCTGGATCAGAGTACAGAGGAAAAAATACAGAGTCTGGGAAAACAGCTTGAGAATAAAACAACAGCTCAGGTTGTGGTGGTTACAATCAGCTCTCTTGAAGGCGGTGACATCGACAATTATGCGAATGAGCTTTTCAGAGAATGGGGCATCGGTCAGAAAAACAAGAATAACGGTGTTCTGATATTGAATGCTGTGGAAGAAAGGCTCTTAAGGATTGAAGTTGGGTACGGTCTCGAAGGGGCTGTAACCGATATCCAGACTGCCAATATCAGAACCGATTATATGAATCCATACTTGAAAAATGGCGATTATGACAGTGGTATATATAACGGCTATGCTGCAGTAGTGAGCCTGGTTGCACAAGAATATGGCGCAGCGCTGGATTCCTTCAGCCAGCCCAGGAGTGCAGGTAATTCATCCTCTTCACCGGCTTCTTCATCGGATACGAAGGATGTTGTCTATTTGATCTTATTCGTTGTATTTCTGGTAGTGGATGGTGTATTTCTTAAATTCAGAATTACCCGTACCATACTAAAAATGATGTTTTATGCCAGCTTTTTCGGCGGACGAGGAGGTCGCGGAGGACGAGGAGGCTGGGGTGGCGGAGGC
>JAEZLF010000051.1 GCA_023435925.1 Bacillota bacterium | reverse complement strand
TATACAGGCACAGAATTGTCCTTACTTCATAATATGTAGAGAACAACAAAAACAAATAGCATGTTGCTCACGAAAATGAATGTATTCGAAAGGAGAGTCTAGTTATATGGATAGACGGATGTATCGCGGCATGACGGGGAACAACAACGGCTATAACCGAGGCGGATCTCACTACAAGTCAATGGAACCTGTGTGTGGCGATGTTGTAAGCGGATATGTACCCGAGGATATGCACGAAAGAAATTGCTTTGATGACAATCAGGAGCGTTTTCCGATTGGAATGTGCTATGTACCTTGGCAACGCTTCCGGAATTTATATGAGAATGAATTCCAGGCATTAGCCAATGGGACACTTTTCAAGGAGCTTGATCTAGAATGGTATGGAAGGGGTTGTAAATAGGATGGACGGAAATAACAGAGAAAAATTATTTGCATGTATCGAAGCGACCAGCTTTGTCATGGATGAACTCAGATTATTTCTGGATACTCATCCTTCCGACAGGGCCGCTTTAGAGTATTGGACCAGAATATCCAAGGTAAGAAATGAAGCAATGCATGAATATACAAAATGCTATGGACCGATTGAGTCCTATCGTGTAGAAGTAGATAATCGTTGGACCTGGGTCGATGAGCCTTGGCCATGGGAAGGAGTGCGCTAGAGTATGTGGAGTTATGAGAAAAGATTACAACACCCAGTATGTATTACAGAGAGAAATCCGAGATTAGCGCAGGTAATCATGAGCCAATTCGGTGGTCCTTATTGCGTTTGCCCCTAATTATTAAACCCCATGTAACTACACCACTTACAAGGGGTTATGATAGGCCTACAGTATTGCGCTCCGCAAGAGCTTGTAGGATCTCTTAGTTATATTATAAGTATAACGTTACGAGAAGTATAATACTATTTCGATATGTTCATTCTTTTTATCATAGACAATTTTCTTCACAATGGATTTGATAGCAGTGTTCTTTGTAACCTTATCTGCGTCCGAGGTTAATATCGTATATACGGAGACCATCCGGTTCCACATCTGATCTTTGGTCTTCTTTGTCTTATGAACCGTCTTTGAACTCTTAATCCGTGCTTCTAGATCAGCTCTCTCAGCTTCCAATTTTTCTCTGCTTGCTTTATATTCTTCCAGAGAGTCTATACCATTAATATATGCCTCACGAACACGCTTTTCCTTCTGCTCCAGCTTCTTCAGATTGGCTGTTAAAATATCGTTATTCTCTATTGATTCGCTTGTAATGATCTCAAACTGGAAGTTGCGATTCTCTATAAGGTCTCGCATTAGGTTCAGGACAGCATTTTCAATCTTATCATATTTCACGTAATGAGACTCATTGCATTTGCCTTTTGCATAAGCATTACACTGAAAGCCTCCGCTTTTACCACCGGAGACAATCGGGCCCTGGCAATTGCTGCAGACCAGGACACCACTGAGCCAATGCGAAATCATGGCTTGTGATCGATTACTCCTTGGCCGGAATTCTTTCAGTAGCTTATCGTTAGCTGCCTCCCAGACTTCTTCAGATATTATTGGTTCGTGTGTTCCTTTAACAATGATCATATCAGTATCCATATTCGCTTGCATTCTAAGATCAACCTTACCATTGGGGTTCCAGCGTGTCCAACCTTTATATATCGGATTCTGAATGATATATCTGACAGTACGGTTCTCAAACTTATTTCCTCGATTGGTAACGATTCCGAGTGAATTAAGATATTGAGCAATGGTCAAAAATCCCTTGGACTTATTAAGGTACATATCAAAGATGGTGCGAACGATCTCAGCATTCTCTTCATGAATGACAAGTTGATTATCTTTCATTTCATAACCGAAGGGAGCAGCTGCTTGATATTCTCCACGAAGTGCTTTCTCGGTCATACCTCTCAATACTTCCTCTGATAATCGAATAGAGTAGTATTCATCCATCCATTCAATAATACGCTCAATAAGCGTACCAAATGGTCCATCTATAATAGGTTCAGATACACTTATGACATCCACATTGTTACGCTTAAGAAGGGACTTATACACAATGCTTTCTTCCTGGTTACGGGCAAAGCGAGAGTACTTCCATACCAGGATAACATCAATGGGATGTTCCTTTGATTTGGCCAGTCCTATCATGTGTTGGAACTGTGGACGCTTTTCTGCTTTCTTTCCGGAGATACCATCATCAATAAATATGAACTCATTGGTGACGAGCATATTGTGCTTCTCAGCGTATTCCATAAGTAATCTCTTCTGAGCATCCGGAGAGTATTCAATTTGATCGTCTGTACTTACACGTATATATAAAGCTGCGGTTTGCATGAGTAGCCCCCTAAATAGAATTTACACAGCAACATAACACAAGATTTGAGTAAAAATTATATTTAATCATATTTGCCATTATTATTCGATTGGGTTAGCGAGCAAAAAGGTCTCGATTTTTTCTAGAAAAGGCTGCATTCTCCAGTATCCAGATTTTGAATGTTCAATTTCAAAATCGATACTTTTCTCTGCTTCTGCTTCTATATGTGCTAGGTTTCTTAATCGGTACAATATTTTGAAATCACGGGCATAACATTCATCGACAAATCCTATTTTTACTGCACAGTCCACTTTATCATGGAATGGAATACTATATGGAGGAGTTTTGGTCTCTTTGTATAGACACGTATAAAGGCTTTCCCCATCATAAGTAATGTTGGTTAGTTTCGATAAAGCTGAAATAGGTTTATAAGCTTTGTGAGAGGAAAGAGCTATCACCTCAGGGTGTGTTTGAAATTTATTCCATAACAAAAAAGATATTACTGCTTCGTAGATAGATGCATATTGGATTATTTGATATTTTATAAAAGGATGTATTTCATCTCCGCTTACATTTAATGCTTCCATTAGTTTAGACATATATCGAGCCGAGTAAAATGCACGTCCTAAACGTGTTTTAAGTTCATCATTATCAATAAATTTGAATTTCTCTATATGCCATGCAATATCTCCCGGCAAATCTCTGGTACAGTAACTGTGAATAAGCATTCTCTCTGTTTCTTGAAGTGGCATTGTATCCTCCTAGTAATGTAAAATAATTATTTTCTTATCAAGTAGTAGGCATATTTAGGTTATGACTGAATATAGCTAATTCATTTCCAATACGTTTTGTTCCAGCACTATATGTAATATCTATTATATTTTGCTGATAGTTCCGATATAGATATGAAATTTCATTAGTAAAGTCATATGTTATGAACCATCGGTGTTTAAGGTTTCCGGATATGTGATTATAAAGATATTCGTGATCTCCAAATTTATAGTGATTTATATATAATTGAGGACCTTTTTTTACATACGGAGGGTCGAGGTATATGAAAGTGTTTTCCACCGGGAGTTGCATAATAATATTATTAATTAAATCGATTGCATCAAAGTTATATAAAGAAATTTTATCTTTGAAGGTAGAAATCTTCTTGATTTTTCTTATAAGTGTGTCTTTATTAAAACGACAATCAATTAGGTAGTTACCTTGTTGTTGGCGTCCGCCTATTATACCGCCGTTAATAATGCCAGATCTATTAGTTCGATTCAGAAAAAAAGTCGCAAATCCTACATCCAATATATTATACTGTCGGTGATTAACATATATTTCTTTTTGAATATCCCATTGGTTTATAGTTATTGGAGTGTTTTGTATCAAATTACACAAATCATCTGTTAGATTTAGGACGCTATACCAGAAAGCATAAATTGTGAAATCATAATCGTTAATGATAATATGCTTCACCTTATTTTCTTGTAATAAGGTAAGTGCTAATCCACAACCACCTGCAAATGGTTCAACATATGTTATATT
The DNA here is from genome assembly GCA_023435925.1 of Bacillota bacterium. Lineage (GTDB taxonomy): Bacteria > Bacillota > Clostridia > Acetivibrionales > DTU013 > JAEZLF01. The sequence continues at coordinate 32,428 of JAEZLF010000051.1, read as the reverse complement.
TTCCATTGGATTTGCATCAAGTATGTGAACTAAATATGGGTATAATTTTGTCTTACCTCCTGGGTATCGAAGTGGTGATGGAGAAATCATATATCGTCCTCTTTCCTTTTGCACAATAAGTAATTTAATAAATCTACTAAGCCTGTATTGGCATAAATATCTAATTCAGCCCGAGTAATTTTAACGATATTTGGGTGATGTATACTTAAGTCTAAAACATCTTTTAGTTTTGAATCGGTTTCAAAAAATGTTTTAAATAATCGTTCGTAGGTTGAATCGGGAATTAGAGCTTTTAAATTATTTCTATAATAAAATAGAATTTTACTCAACGTAGGATCATCATTTTTTGCATTTCTAGGTATGTTTTTCCAATGATTATTTATAATTAGGTGATAATGGAGAACTTGTTCAATTAGAGCACGTAAAAGCATTGCCGAAGCTATTGGATAATATGCATAGGAATTATATTGTGGGTGAGATAGTTTGATTAGCTCATCGCACAATCTAGATATTCCAATAAACTTTTTTGTGTCAATTTGTGAATAGTTAAGTCCGGCCATGAATTTTGGGTTTTTTACTTTTGGATTACTATTCGGTGTATTTTGATTTATATTTGATACATTATTAGCAAGAATATTATTTTCAGTAACTGGTCCTATTTTTTCTTTCGTTATTTGTTTACTAACATCAGTAGGGTTTTCAGTTATCTCTGAGTTAATATTTTGCTTCATTATGGGATCTGGTAAGCTAGCAAGTGGTTGAGTAGCATTCACTGAAGTGCTTATATCTATTTCCATACAATTCAAGCTTAAATATTGTTTATCTAATAAAGATATCCAGCTTTCTATTTCAGTAGATTTATTACAATTTCGTGAATTAATTATACCATCCTCGATATATTTATATAATAAATCGATTTTTTGCATTGTTTCGTCTTTTGAATAATCAAAATGAAGATTATTATCAAGAACAGATAGTCCATAATATTTTTTTCCATATGATGAATTAAGAATACGTAAAAATGTTGTTGAGGTTTTAGGTGGGATACGTTTTAAGTTATTTTCAATCAAGTACTTATTAAGACAATAAGATACATTAGGCTTTTCAAGACCCGTGGTCACTTTAAACCTTTCAACTGAGATAGGATCCCATGAAATCAGGCCTTCGCCATCATTTTCGCCAGTATGCCTTAAAAATGTCCAACTATCAGAGTCTTCCTTTTTACTATACACAGCACACATAATTTTGTGGGTTAAATTGTTCGTATTATATTTTGATAGAAGAGTTTTGTATTTTTCATAATGCCGTGATTTTATGATAATGTCAACATTATGTATTATTTTTAAAGCAGTTACGCGTCTGTTACCTTCCAATACAATATACTTATGCTTGTTCTCATGAGAATAGAAAATAACATTGGGTAGGATTGATGGATCAATACCACCACGATCAAGAATACTTCTTGTTAATGTAATTAATTTTGGACCCATAACTTCTACCATAGTAAGAATAGCTTCTTCAAAATTACTCACAGGGTCAAATCGGTAGTTTTCTGGAAAAGGATATAAATCATCAATATCAATTAATTCATATTCACACTGTGTCATATAAATCTCCTTTGTATAATAATGATTATTTACATAATTTTCATTATATCATCATAATACTACAAAAGCTATATGAAATAGTAAAATAAATCCTAAAAAAGGAACAAATGTTCGAAAATGGTTGCAAAAATCATATGAAGTAAGTATAATGGAATAAGCTACCTTAGAATGTGCGTTTGATGCAAAGGGGGACAGTGATTTGAGTACCGAAGCTATCAAGGAACTTATCCTAAACCTAGTCAAAGGCATAGGTGACAGGGATATCCTTATTAAGATATATACTGTTGTAAAGACATTAAGTGAGTAATGGAAAAGAAGAGCTATAGAGTATGCCTTAGAGTAACTCGGGAAGCTCTTCTTTTTTACTATTTTTTTATACTCTTGAAATGTAATTAGTAAGAGCTAATACTATTTCTTAAAAATTTTGCCTTAAAACATCCTTTATGTTATGGGTTCTTTTTTGAATCGTATTAACAACATTTTTTAAAAATAGCTTATATTCTTCAGCATTCATATTTAATAGCTTACATAGTTCTAAATTATTTCTGTTTTCTATAACTTCTTCCATAAAGGAGTTAGTATAAACTTTAATAAGTGCATATGCCATTTTCTTATGCTTACAAAAATAAATTTCTGGTATATCAAAACAGTAGCTCTTTCCTTTATGAATATTTCCACCAGGCCATATAGGAAATAGATTACCTATTGTAAGGTAATTATTAATGAAATTCATTAATTCTTCCGATTCATTTAACTCCACAAATTTTTCGAAATTATCATATATGAAATTATTGGAATATACATTACGGCCTCTCTCGGTTAGAATACTATAATTAGTACTTCGAAATTTATTTGGATAATATGCAGCCAATCCAATTACATAAATACCTAAGAATGAATATAATGTATCTGTTTCTTCCCATTCTAATTTTACTTTTTCATTATAAAACAAATCTTCTAACGATTTTTCTTTATTATCATTTTTCCAAATGAGAAATTCTTTAACAGTTTTCACTATTAGTTATCCTCTTAAATTATATAAATTTTTATATTGTTTAGATAAATTACATATGACCTTAAGGGTTTATCCATCATTTAGCTATGTCTAAGGACTTAAAGCAGAACTATGATTTTGCTTCGTTCACATTCTTTGAAATGTTTTTAATAAAGTCTTTTAATAGCTTCTTACCGTCAGGGTTTAGCTTCCAATATTCAATAATTATTTTACGAATAATCTCATCATCCTCGGATTTTGATATTTCCGTTGCTGCACGTAGGTATTCATCTTCAGGGGGAAGTGTAAGAAACATTTCACCATCACCAGTTCTTAACCATTTTTCGTTTACGTTGAACTCCTTACAAATCAATGAAATGACCGAATTGCTGGGCTCATTGCGATTAGTTTCATAATTTGCAATAGTGTTTCTTTTCATTCCGATTTTATCGGCAAATTCTTGTTGGGTTAAATCCATATGTCTACGCAATAGTTTCAATCGCTCATTCATATAAATTATGACACCTCACTTTCTGTTGATTATTTTAGCATTACTAAGTCACTGTGTCAACAAAATGTGTGTTTCAAACAAAACGAGTGTTGACAAATGTTTGATACACACATATAATAGTCATTGAAGCAACAAAACAACAACAAAACACGAAGAGGAGGAGTGCAATGCTGAATCCAGAAGAAGGATATTTACAAAAAAATCGTTTTCCTTTAACTGAAGAAGATATTATCGAAGGAAAAGAAATTCATGACTATCTTGAAAAATTAGATCCGGTGTCACGATTACTTGTTGCTGTATATGCCAGAGGACTTAGTGACATGCAGGAAACAAAATCACTTCTGATGAGTTGAATGAAATTTTGACATATGCACAGAAACCAAAACAAGCATCTGGACATAAAGTATATGGGAGGTGATATTTATTGAACAGAAAAGAAATAACCGGGACTCTGTACGTATGTATTGATGGGGTCAATGTCCCATGGGATACCCTTACCTTGGAACAAAAGACAGAGATCTCTGACGTTTTAAACCGTCGAGCAGTGAAAGCAGCCTTGTTAGCTCAAGGGTTTACGATAAAAGAGATTCCGGTTAAAAAGTGAATTCATATTCACGATTTATCCCAATCATTTATATGATTTCATTATATTTTAAGGAGGTGAATTTTTAAATGGGAAATAGTCCTACAAAAGCAGCTGATAACATTTACTGCAAATGCAGGAAAGAAGCTGCAAAGTACAATGAGAAGCTAAATAGCCGAGAGGGAGCTGCGGAACTGCTTGGGTTGTCGGTATCAAGTCTATCAGATTATGAGCTCGGTAATACCAAGGTGGTTCCGGTTGATAAGGTAGTATTGATGGCTGATCTTTACAATGCGCCTGAGCTGAAGGCTTATTATTGCAGAGAGTGTTGTCCTCTTGGAGCAAGCAACCCGAAAGTGGTACTGGAGGATCTGGATCGTATTTCGCTCAAAGCAATATCATCCTTTCGCAAGATCACCGGAGCAAAAGATATCCTGCTTAACATAGTTGAAGATGGTGTCATAACAGATGATGAGCAGCCAGAGCTGAATGACGTCTTATCGGTTCTGGAGGAGATCGCAATCATTACCCAGGCACTCAAACTATGGGCAGAGAAAAACGGTAAGAGTATCAAATGTGATTACTAAAATACATATCAGATAAGGAGATTAATTTATGGCTAAAGGAATAGTAAGAAAGATTGACGAACTAGGGAGATTGACTATCCCCATGGAGCTTCGTAAGGCAATCGAAGCAGGAAAGAGGCAGTCACTAGGAATGTATATGGAGAATGGTATTTTGTTTTTATTTAAGGTCGATTCTGACTTTAAGGGATTTACAAGAGACTTAGACGAGCTAGGCCGTTGGACTCTGCCTTCAGAGATAAGGAATATGCTGAGCTGTGAACCTAGACAGAAGATGGATATGTATATTGAGAACAGTCATGAGTATGAGCATACGAAGGTTATTTGCATTCGTAAAATTGGCTGCACAATATGCAGTAACATCGATAATGTTATTGAAGTTAAAGGTCATATGTTCTGTGATGAGTGTGCCACTGAAATCAAGGACGAGCTTCAGAGGATAACCTCAGGACCGGCTCGGACAGCATAACTATAGTAAAAGATTGTATCCCAGCGACCAAACTTAGATACAACCTTTTATTTAAAAACATATGAAAGTAAATTTACTTAATTATATCAGAAAACAATGATTTTTTCAAGAGGTGAAGGTAGTGATTGCAAATAGTGTTTTTATGGTTAAGACATGGACCGGTGAAGAAAAGGGCTGTAAGAAGATAGCTCTATTCCCTGAACGCGATAGTACAGGAGAATTATTCTTTAAAATAGAAGGTCAATTAAATACCGATCACTTTATGATCAGCTACTATTACGATAAGGATTTAGCAAAGACGGAGTTTTTGAGACTCTTGGATGCGATGATGATCCATCAGGTTCAATATTTTAACGAGTTATGAGACTGATGAAATGAAATATCAGAGTTCGTCAGACTTAATCAGAGTTCGTCAGACTTAATCAGAGTTCGTCAGACTTAATCAGACTTAATCAGAGTTGGAGGGCGATAAGTTGAACAAAACAGAATTTCTGATACTGTCCATTCTTGTTGCCAACAATGCTACCAGTAAAATGAGTGGAATGACTGCAAAAGATATTCTCTCATCTGAGAATTTGCAATATAAGGATAACACTTTTTACAAACAGCTCAAGGGTTTAAGTGAGTTAGGGCTGGTAGGCATCGGTGCAAAAGAAGTAAGGACATTAACATTTTATATTACAAAGTCAGGAATACAAAAATTGAAGGAGGAAAAGGAAGATGAAGAATAAGATCGGCTTTATTGCCATCGGACAGGCAGGGGGCAATATTGGAAGATTACTTGAGGAAAAGGGATATAGTGTATTGTTCGTCAATACGTCCGAGGAAGATTTATCTACCCTTCAGGATGTCAAGTATAGATATCATATACCTGGTGGTGAAGGGTGTAATAAGGACAGAAATAAAGCTAAGAAGCTTATTGTCGACAATTATGAGAATCTGAGTAAAGAGATTACTGAGAAGATAAATCGAGACATGCTCTTTGTAATATTCTCATCCGGTGGCGGTACCGGTTCAGGTGTTGGTCCGATGCTTGTTGATCTGCTGTGTGATGATAATAAAACAGTTGGAGCTATTACCGTGTTACCGGCTCAATCAGAAAGTCTTAAAACGCATATAAACTCATATGAGTGCTTCTGTGAGCTTACTGATATTTCCGGTATGGCATGCACTTTTATTCTGGATAATGACAAAAGTGCAGACAAGATCAAGCTTAATTCTATCTTCGTGAATATGTTTACTAGATACCTTGATATTCCGGATAAATTCAAATCGGTGAAGGGAAATATTGATAAAGCTGAGGTAGCAGAAACTCTAAAAAGTCACGGCATGGCTATTGTCTCTTCACTTGGCGAAACCAATAGTTCAATATCGGCTCTTATCACATCATTCAGCAAGAATATTTTTGCACCGGTCGAGGATGATCGTGTAATCAAATATATAGCCTTATCGGGATCTGATGATATCAATATTGCAGAACTTGAGAAAGCGGTTGGTACTCCTATCGATACATTCCGTACATACAGCGATTCGTCAACACTGTGTATGCTTGCTGGTCTAAGCTATCCACAGACTCGCCTTGATATCATCCGGAAGAAGGTCATGGACAATAAGGATCTCATCAAGAAGAACCTCAGTGTTCCTACACAGCAGAAATTAAAGAATGATATCAATTTCCTTGAGGAGCTCAGTAAGCCGGACAAGGCTGTTAATAATTCTTCAAAGGGTAACTCGATAAGGGATAAGATGAGTAAATATCTCTAAAATAGCTTAAGAATGGGTGGTCTGTATGTCAAAAAAATATTATTGGCTGAAGCTTAACGAGGGCTTTTTTGATGATAAAGTCATTAAAAAGCTGAGAAGATTAGCCGGTGGCGATACTTACGTAATAATCTATCTCAAAATGCAGCTACTTAGCATAAAAACCGAGGGCAAATTGTTCTATGAGGGAGTCGAAGGCAGCTTCGAAGAGGAACTTGCTCTTGACATAGATGAAGATGTTGAGAACGTAAAAGTCACGGTGTCTTATCTTGAAAAACTAAATCTAATCGAGAGCTCTATAGCCGATGAATATGTTCTACCTTGTGTGTTGGGATTAATTGGCTCTGAAAGCGAAAGTGCCGAAAGAGTAAGGCGATATCGAGAAAATAAAAATAAATTATTGTTACAATGTAACGATACTGTAACAGACAGTAACGCTAATGTAATCACAAGTAACACAGAGATAGAGATAGATATAGAGATAGATAAAGATATAAATAATAAAAACATTGTGCAATCAAATTGCACTTCTAGTAATTCTAAAGTATCAAAAGCTGAGATTGAAATGCTCTTCGATGGAATATGGAAACTGTATCCCAACAAAAAGGGTAAAGGTCAGGTATCGGATGCAAAGAAAAAGAAACTGTATGAAATCGGTTTGGATGAACTTACCAGGGCAATAGAGCGATATCAATCAGAGCTTGCTAAGGATAGCTGGAGGGTTGCTCAGAACGGTTCAACATTCTTCAACAGTGGATATATTGATTATCTGGATGCTAATTATATTCCAAGTAAGCAGGTACATAATCAATCTCCAGCAAATAAGGCAGCAAGCCAGAATAAGTTTAACCAGTTCCCACAGCGTAATTATACTGAGCAGCAATATGCAGACCTTGAGAAGAGATTGCTTAGCAAGGGATTACAAGAACCTAAGGAGGATATTTGATTATGGCAAATGATAATAGCGTGGTAAACGTTGGTTTAATAAATCATGATAATTCGGTTAGTATTTCCAAGGAGCTTGCTCCTGAGGTTAAGATAGAAAACATCAATGGAAATACAGTGCCTTTGTTCCCTACGAAAAACGGATATGAGTATTTTGTATTCCGCACACCTTCACGGAGGTAGAAAATGGCATATAACGATATGATTATAGATTGCTTTGCCGGTGGAGGTGGGGTAAGCGTAGGCGGTGAAAATGCATGGGGTAGATATTTTGATTTTGCTATTAATCATGATCCCAATGCAATAGCGATGCACATGAAAAACCATCCATGGACTAAACATTTTACCGAGGACATTATGAGGGTAAACCTCAGGAAATATCTGAAATGGGGGCAAAGAGTTAGTTTCATGTGGGCCTCTCCCGATTGTACTTCACATTCAAATGCAAAGGGGAATAAGCCAATTGAAAGAGGTTTACGTATCCTTCCAATGGGAGTGTGGAGGCTGTGCAAGCAGATAAAAAAAGCTACTGGAAAGGTTCCCGAAGTTGTCATGATGGAGAATGTTAAGGAACTTATGAAATGGGGACCTTTGGATGAGAATAATAAACCCATTAAGGAGCGAGAAGGAGAATGCTATCAGAAATTCATTAGTCTTATGAAAGCACTTGGATATCGGTTTGAATATCGAGTATGGATAGCTGCAGACTTCGGAGCGCATACAACAAGAGAACGATGGTACGGTCAATTCAGATCTGACGACAGACCGATACAATGGCCTGAACCGACACATTCCAAAGGCGGGGTTAATGGACTTCTTCCATGGGAACCAATCAGCCAAGATATTGATTTCTCAGACCTGGGCAGTTCAATTTTTATCAGACCAAGACCATTAAAAGACAAGACATTATACAGGATAGCAGCAGGGGTAAAGAAATTTGTTATTGATGATCCAAACAGGTTTATTCTTCCGGAAAAATAGCAGCACCATTTTTAATACAGTACCATTCTGAAACGGTAAAAGGTGAAGTTAGGGGGCAGAGTCTAAACGATCCAATCCAGACAATTGATACATCAAATAGATACGCTCTAATCACTTGTTTTCTTTCAAAGTTTTATAAAACCGGAACAGGTCAGTCCGTCAATGATCCAATACATACAATAACAACATCACCTGGGCACTTTGCGTTAGTATCTGCATTTCTAATCAAATATTACGGTAAAGGCATTGGACAGAGTGTTAATGAACCAATTGGTACCATTGTTACAAAGGATAGATTTGGATTAGTCTTAGTTGTGATAGATGGAGTTACTTACCAGATCATTGATATCTGGTTCCGGATGCTTAATCCAGAAGAGCTAAAACTCGGTCAGGGATTCCCTAAGGACTATATTATCGACTTTAAAATGCCGAACGGCAAGAGGTATCCAAAGAGTGAGCAGGTGGCACGTATAGGAAATAGTGTGGTGCCGGTTATGGCAGAAAAACTTTGTTTGGCAGCATGCCCATATCTCAAAGTAGGTGAGCGAATGCCAAATGCTAGAATTGATGATAGTCAACAGCAGCTTAGGTTTGCATAGGAGGGATTATGGAACTTAATCATATTTATAGTGGTGATGCTCTCAATATTCTTAAATCGCTACCTTCAAATAGTGTAGATTGTGGAGTGACCTCTCCTCCGTACTATGGATTAAGAGATTATGGGGTTAAAGGTCAGACCGGGCTTGAAGAAACTCAGGATGAATTCATAAATAAACTGGTTGATGTATTTAGGGAGTTTAGGAGAGTGCTAAAACCAGAAGGAACATTATGGGTAAATATCGGAGATAGTTATGTTGGGACAGGTGGAGACAGAAAGAAGCCGGTTCAAAATGAAATTTTTAATATGCAACAGCAGAATAATCCTAAGGATGGAAGATATTCCAGAACACAGAGAATGAAAGAAAACATGCTTAAGCCAAAGGATCTAATCGGAATTCCATGGCTGCTTGCATTTGCATTGAGAGCCGATGGCTGGTATCTAAGACAAGATATTATCTGGAGTAAGCCGAACCCGATGCCGGAGAGTGTTACGGACCGGTGCACGAAAAGCCATGAATACATTTTCCTTTTGAGCAAGTCACAACATTACTACTATGATGCAGAAACCATCAAAGAGCATTGTGTTCAGAATGAAATGGCAAATGGTTTCCGAGGAGGATCTTACTGCAATAACGAAACATTTGACAATGGAACAGGAGGAAAACGGAAGAATAAAGGCAATTATAGAGTCCCTGCAGGTTGGGACATTGATGAAGGATCTCATGGCACAATTCATCGTACTGGAAGGACTAGGTATGGAGGAAATAAATATACCGCTAATCCAGAACAATTTTATAGAACAAAATCTGGCAACGCATATGAACCAAGGGATAAGAGAAACAAACGATCTGTATGGACAGTTGCAACACAGGCATTTAAAGAAGCTCATTTTGCAACCTTCCCTGAAGAATTAATTACACCATGTATTCTGGCTGGATGTCCGCAAGGAGGGGTGGTACTAGATATGTTTTTCGGATCTGGTACAACAGGGCTTGTTGCACTCAAAAACTTCCGGAATTTCATAGGGATTGAGCTTAATTCGGAATATGTGAAAATAGCAAGCACACGCTTAGAGCCATATAAGGCTCAGATAGATTTGTTTTCTCTTGGAGTAAATTGCTTATAGAATTATATGTTTGAAAACGCAGTAAGCGATTCAATAGAAAAATTATGAAAGGAGATATAGGTCATGATTGATAAAGGAACTTAAGAACATGGAAAAATGATTGTCATGTCTTGATTTATGAGAATAATTTAGCACTACTCCTTTTCCTTATCCGAGTAATGTAGCATATCACACAATCAGGCGGTGTAAAAATCGCCTGATATAAAAAATCAGGGAGTTTCATAAAGGCGGTGTTAGTAATAAGCGTTGAAACTGGAGTACAGATTGTAGCATCTATCAGCTTTTCAGCTGTTGTATATGGTGACATTGAGAATGCATTGAGAGAAGGCAATAAAGAACTGGCTGAACAGATAGCATTTGAGATTATAATTGATAGATTGAATTGCGGTTACACATCGGACATCAAAGTCGATGCTGTGGAAATAAATTTAGTTGATACATAAAAAGAAAAAGGGCTATTACAGCCCTCCTCCTGGTAATTACTACCTCGCATTAGTAATTATACCATAACCAAAATGGAGTTTTCAAGGAGGGAATTTAAATGTGTGCAACTTTAACTAATATATATCAAGATGGGAAAATATTTAAAGAAATTGATCTTCAGATTATGATTCGCAAGGATAAAATTAAAACTCATGAGATATCAATCGAGAAATCATATAAGTTAGCAGGTGTCGATGGTCCTAGAGGAATGAAAGGGCTTGGTCTTGATTATTCTAGAGTTACCTCATCGACTCCGGCAGCTCATATCGGGCTTGAAGATGCTCTGAGGTTGATCGAGAGAGATCAGGTGAAAATTCTTTTATATGAGTCCGAAATCAGTGAATTGCGAAACAGGAAGAGAAATATTGTGAGAATACATAAGTCGCTTGATGGTTTAGAGAAGCAGACATTCTGGTACCGAGTGATAATGATGAACACTCAGGAAGAGGCTGCCGATAAGATCGGAGTCTCTAGGAGACATCTTCAGAGGATTGAAAAGCTAATGAGAGAATCCTCTATTGCCTTTGAATTTCTGAATACGATAAATCAATAGTGGAGGAAGAGTAATATATGGCATTAACAGTTGAAGGTATAAAACAACAGGTAATAAGTAAATTTCGTGAGGGTCAAGAAATTACTCTCTGGTTAGGTGAGGGAGAACGAAGAGAACTAACACCTGCTAAGCTGAAGATACTTAAGTTCAATCCGAATGGAGTGTTAATGGAGCAAAGGGGAATCAAGCAAACTTATTCATATTGGGAGGTCAAGACATTATCTTCTAAGCCAAATAAAAATAAGGATGTAAATATCCCTAATCTTACTAAACATACTGGAAGACCAAGGAGCTACAAGGTAGATCATGTATATTAAGCGGTATTTAATTAAGATTTAGTTAATTTGTAAATTGAAAAGTGAATATTGATAGTTGGTAGAATTATTGAGCTAAAAAGGTAAAGAATATAAATAATGAAGTCGTGCTATAAATATTGACATCCCTTTTAACAATTATTACAATTTGTGTGAGTTTGTTGAAGGGGATTTTTATGCTCTTTTATGTGTTCATTTATCCGCTCAATAAGAAGGATTAATTTTATGCTGAATGGCAAGAATTAAACAATTATTTAGCTAAGTATACGCGATAATACCCTGAAACATCGGAGAAGGGCTGGTGAGATAATTGTCGCCTGTGCTATGACTGTTATTATAGTGTATTACCAGATGATAAGATTCTTGCACTGATTAATGATGAAACACAAACGGATTTATTAAGCAAGGTTCCTATTAAACAGTCACTGGGACTGTTACAACTAAGTCGGGCAAATACGGAGAGATGGCTTTTTCACCTAGAACGCTTAATACAACTTCAATATTAGGACATGAGGTATCCCTCGATCTTGATGAGTTTACGCTTGCCGAAAATTTATATGTATCTGCTTTCCGTAGTTATGTTGAAAGGGCGTATGGAGTAAGTAGAGATGAACTTTCGTCAAATCGCCTTAAATTTGTTATGGATACAAGCAAAATTGACAACCTATTAAAAACACTGTCTCTTTTAAAAATACTAATGCCGGTCGTTATAACAGTAGCGTATTGATAGAGGGCTTTGTCTGTGGCTTGATAATTTTACATTCCTCAAAAGAGGCAGCAATCTTGAGGGGACTTGGTACCTCCAGACGAAGGACGAGGGTATTTTTTATGCTCGAACAGGTGTTTCAATGTTTCGTCGGGCTTATTCTAGGATCACTCGGACTTTTACTTTACAATGATACATCATTTTCTTGACATGCTCTTAGTTATTTAATATACATCATCATTAATTCTTATCTTTGTTTGTTTGTAACATCTATATGTCATATTCTATTTTGGTAATTAGATATTTATCTTTATTCTTTTTAATATGAATTACCTGAATATATTTCCCGTTTTTATCTTTAATATGGACACTAACAACGAATTCATTTTCTCGTACTTCACGTAATTTATAATTTCTAAAAACAATTTTGTATGGTGCAAGTTTTTTCTTATAAAAATTATTATCTATACCATCAATAAATTCATTAGTAAATACCTTATCTAAATCAATATCACTATTGCCATACTGTATCGATAGAGAATTATTTATTAGTATTTCAACAGGGCTGCTATTCGAATTTATGTTTTTTTGATAATAATTATTAAAAAAAAGAAATAAAATTACAGCAGTAATGAATAAAATACTTATTATTGGTAATATTTTTTTCTTCATTATAACTACACCCCCACATATATTTATTTATAACTTAACACTTATATCATGCATATGGGATTGTCATTTTTCTTAGTATTCCCATATGCATGATAATTTTGACTTATTTAATTAAAGAAATATTGTACACCTTGCCCAATATAAGTTCCAATTGATACTTTGTTATTATACGGTATAAGGTATGTTAATTCAGTGCCATTTGACATATAGCCAGTCTCAGTTATTATTGCCGGCATTGTTGTTCCATTTAAAACAGCAAGCCCACGTGTGTCTTGATATGGTTGCTTAAAAGTAAATGGTGTATTTGCCCAAACAATATTATTTACTGATTCAGCGAGACCCATACTTATATCGATATCATGGTTAGCAGGCCAAATAACTGTTGTCCCTGCAGCAATAGAAGTAGTCGTGCTGTTACAATGTGTGCTTATAAAAACATCAACATTATTATTATTTGCTAATGTATATCGATATGTCAATGATACATCAGTATCACCTGTGCGCGTCATGTAGCAGATTGCTCCTAATCCTTCTAAATACGATTTCAATGATGTAGCTATTACAAGGTTAAAATTCTTCTCATAATATGTAATGTTATCTCTGTATGCGGTTGCGCCCCATTCTGTCCCACCATGGCCTGGGTCAATACAAAACTTCATCCCGCTTAAAGATGTTACAGATGCAGTAGAATTATTTACTGATAACTCCTTATCTATAATGTCTTGAATATTTTTACTAGCATCCACCTTTGACATTATTCCACTTTCAATATCAGCTATTACTGTGTTTAGCTCATTGGTTAAATCATTATTAATTTTCTGAGGTTGCTTATCATTCCAGAGGTCATTTTTATTAATTGAAGTAACCTCTTGAGAATCCACTTTCAATACTACATTTTCAATATCAGGATAATTCTCGAATACATTTTTTGCAATAATATCTTGCATTACATCATATGAAAAGTATATATTGTCAACTTTATCTGAAATACTGTTATTAAATATAACTATTGCCTTATTGCCTGTAACTTCAAAGCTCTCAATATTACAATTACTGGGGAATTCATTATAGCAATTATCAGGCTTCCCCTCTCCGTTTACTAACATATTAAGAGCGTTCTTAAAAGATTCTTCTTGAGGTACTGAAACAATAACTTCTTGATAGAACCAATCACCATCAGGGTAGTATATTGTATGTTGTACATTATCTTCATTTGACGCAAAAGCTATAGTATTAAATGGAGCCAGAATAAAATATGCAACTAAACATAAGCTAACTAAGATATTTCTTTTGTTTTTCATTAATAAAACCTCATTCGTTATAATTGGGGATATTAAAATAAATATATCATACTACATAATTTCTACCTATACATTTATCCCCAGAAGGTATATAATATTTATACCTACAAAAAAGTATAGGGGTAATTGACCTCGAACCATTCATTGTTATTCGGACCTTGTATGGTTCGAGGATCTTACAAAAAATCATACTTACCAAATCATTCACATGTTTCTATATCCCTCCTTTTTATTATTTTCATAAATATAACATTTTTTCTATTTTATACCATGTCGTATCTGGAAAATTTGTACATGATACTTATCTATTTGGTTCAGTCCAAGCATAATCTAAATTTTATAAACTAGAACCTCCATATTTAATCAGGTCTCCGATGTATTTAGATCTACCTTGGATTCGAAAGATAACATATGTAAATAATTATGTAAGTATCAAATTTTATTGATGAAAAAATCGTATATTTTTTCTGTATAAAATTCAGGTAATTATGTGGTTCAAAGCCATGAAAAATAAGAATTTATATATTATGAGTATATAGCTTTTCATGTCGCATTTTATGTCGCTTTTCATGTCGCTTTTTATGTCGTTGTTTTTGATGATTTCATGTGATATAATCATATCAGTGAAAAGTATATTTAGACAGGGCTATGTTTCAATCATGTGGTTGAAGTATAGTCCTGTTTTGTTTATGTCGAGGCGGTGATGATATGAATACAGTGGAACCTATAAGAGATATGAATCTAGTACTTGATATTGCAGACTATCTTAGAGTAAGAAATGAGCGTGATTATGTGATGTTCATGTTTGGGATATATTCAGGTCTCAGAATTTCAGATATCTTATTGTTCAGGGTTAGAGATGTGAGGGATAAAGACTCAATCTGGATCCGTGAGAAGAAGACAAATAAGGAAAAAAGGTTCGCTATAAATAATGAGCTCAAGCATGTTATCCGTGACTATATATCTAATAAAAAAGATTATGAATACCTCTTTAAATCTAGGAAGGGGAAAAATAGTCCGATATCAAGACAACAGGCCTATAACGTTATTAATGATGCTGCCAATGCATTTGGTCTTGAGTCAATTGGTACCCATACTCTTAGAAAGACATTTGGTTATCATTCCTATCAGCAAAATAAAGATGCAGTTACTCTGATGAAGATATTTAATCATTCGGATATATCTGTAACTTTGAGATATATTGGAATCAATCAGGACACGATGGATGCTGTTATAAGAAAATTGTCGTTCAAGCCGGTCAAAAAAACGGAATGATTTTTCATCTATGCGTTCTATTTGACATAATGAGAAAATGTTAAATGATATTATTTATTTTTTTCCGATTTAATAGAAGAAAAGGTTCAAAAACGTATTTGACACAATTATAAGATATGACAAATATAAGGCAATAATCATAAAGCTCCCCATTATTTATAATTGAAGCGTATGGAAAATAGTGGTATTATGTATACGGGAGGAATATTATGAAAAAAATTAGAGAAATGTGTATATTTATTACCGGGGTTATAACAGGGGTATGTATAGCTGCTTTAATCTTGAGATATGATTATGTTAAAAATATAGTGAAAAGTGTTCCCTGGAATAACGTATTACCTATACTCTCATTATTCGCAGGTGCGCTAGTACCAATATACATAACTTTTAAAAGTATTAAATCTCAAGAAATGATTAAGTTAAGGGCTGAATTGATTAAAAATGATTGGGAAGCAATTGATAAATTTCGAAATCAATGTGTGTTTATGAGAACGAGTGTAATTTTAGATAAGTCTTATGAAGACATGACAACTGATTATCAACTAGATGCAATAGAAAAGAGTTCACCTGCACTTCGTGGTTTGATGATATTACAATCAAGAGATGAATTTCATGATTTTAATTTAAACTATCAGTTATTTATAGAAGGGATATATAGGCTTAGAGTAAATAAAATAAAACAATATATCGATTTCATGGCAACATATATTCTTAATCTTCTCATTCACATTGAAAATATCCCTGATGATAGGTTATGGGAATTATCGATAATTGTTAAGAATGACTTTTTTACAATATGCGATGAAATAGAATACTTATTAACCGACTATTTGGATAAAAGATTATATCATCTTGACTTAAGTAGAGAGAAAAATATAAAAAAGGTAGATCAAGCTAAAGTTACTGAGCAAATGAAAAGAACGAATCTCATAAAATATCGGCATGAAATAGCTAAATTATACGGCGAGAATAATTAAGAACATGGAAAAAATTGTTGTAATTCATCTTATTTTGGTTTATAATGTAAAAAAAAGATTGAGGAGGCAATGAATGAGGATCTTTGAGAATTTCGGAAGGGCAATTGAGGTATTAAGTAACACAATATTATTCACTATTCTAGCTGTTATTGATGGTTTATTAACTTTTCTTTACTTTAATTCAAGTAAAAATCTTGTGAAGCCATCAGGGCTTGTAGAAGCAATTCAATTTTTATTTCAACATGCGGAAGATTATGCAAGTAGCTTATTTTCAGGCACTATCGCATTTGCGTTAACAATAATAATAGTAATTGTAGCAATAATTAATCTTTTAAAATCTGTTTTTAGCGATAGTGATGATAGTAAAATAATTGCCGTTTTGAAAGTTGTAGCTGCAATCATATTAATTGTTACTACAAGTATTTTTCTTAAAGGAACTGGGGGTTTAGCATTATCGGCCGTTGTGTTAGGAGCAGTAGTATATTGTTTCGTAAGTTATAAGTAATACGATACATATTTTTTACACTTATATTATAAATTGAGGCACCGGGTAACCGGTGCCTTTATTATGTAATGAATTAAATATTTAATGAAAGATAGGTGAACTTATGAAGATATACAAAGTGGTCACAGATAAGAAGCCTAAGAATTGCATAGAGTGTCCTTTGCTTGGTAAGCGTGAGTGTGGGGAAGATCGTAAGGTACAAGCCACTAGTGGCAGCGCATATCATGAGATAATTCCAGATCATAGATGTGTAATAAGGGAATCTGGTATACAGCATTAATAATACATACTTTACTTACAATTCATAGGTTCTTCCAGAGACTTAAAAAGCCTTGCGGTTCTGTCGAGCCCAAAGTATGGCTAGGGACTAAATTTTAAATTTTTAAATTGCCGTTTCCGTTTTTTCGATTGTGAGGTGAATCAAATGGCAGCAGAAACAGAGAAGGTTGATGATATATCGAGAATAACCGTATCAGCCGGAGTACTTGGTAAGATTATCGGTGTTTCAGATCGCAGAATAAGACAGCTGGCAGATGAGGGAATACTCACTAAGGTTTCCTCTGGCCGATATAGTCTGCAGGAGAGTCTTCATAGTTATATTCTTAATCTAAGAGTGGCTAACGATGCTGACAGAGGACAGAAAGAACTAGAAGATAAACTGGATTATGCACTAGAAAAGGCTATGCATGAAAGAGTTAAGAGGCATATGTCGGAATTACAGTATGCGCTTATGAAAGGAAACGTTCATAGAGCCGAGGATGTTGAGGCTGTAATGACCAATATGCTAACTAACTTTAAGACGAAGATCCTGAACTTACCCTCCAAACTTACACCATTATTAGTCAACAGGAGTGATAAGAAGTATATTCTTGAACTACTTACGAATGAATTTGGTGAAGCACTTGAAGAATTAAGTAATTATAATGCAAGTGATTTCTATTCAGATGAATATATTGACATTGATGAAGAAGAAGGCAATGAGGATGATGCCTTTGATACTTTTGAGGATGATGAAGAAAATGAATAGTAATAAAGTTACTACCGAAAGGTATAGAACAATTTCACTATTTCACAATATTGCGAAGATACTTGCACCGCCTCCGAAGCTGCTAGTCAGCGATTGGGCTGATCGGTACCGCAAGCTATCACCGGAGGCATCCGCAGAGCCCGGACAGTGGCACACTGACCGAGCGGAATTCCAAAGGGAGATTATGAATTCAATTAATGATCCATTAATCCAGGATATTGTTATTAAATCCTCTGCTCAAGTGGGTAAAACAGAAATTATATTAAACACCTGTGGATATTTCATGGATTATGATCCGGCATCAATAATGGTTATTCAACCAACTATTGAAATGGGTGAGACTTTCAGTAAAGACCGTCTTGCTCCTATGATAAGAGATACCGATGTACTTAAGGCCAAAGTAAAAGAGCCAAGAACAAAGGACTCAGATAATACAATACTTCATAAAAAGTTCCCAGGTGGACATATCACAATAGCCGGTGCAAATTCACCGGCTAGTTTAGCGTCAAGACCTATCCGAATCTTACTGTGCGATGAGATTGATAGATATCCGGCCAGTGCTGGTTCCGAAGGTGACCCGGTAAAGCTTGGGGAAAAGAGAACAACAACTTTCTGGAATCGTAAGAGAGTGAAAGTATCCACACCTACTATAGCTGGTTTTTCAAAGATTGATAAAGAATACATGCTAGGAACTCAAGAAGAATGGAATGTTCAATGTCCTTCTTGTGGTAAATATCAGCCTTATGTATTTAAGCGGATAGAATTTGAGTCTATAGAGATGAAATGCTTATATTGTACTGAAGGATTTACGGAAAGAGAATGGAAAGCGCAACCTCATAAATGGATTGCAGCTAATCCCAATGCCAAACGTATCAGATCATTTCATCTTAATGAGCTAATTTCACCGTGGAAGTCATGGGAAGAGATTATAGAAGATTTTAGGAATGCCAATGATGATTTTAAGAAAACTGGATCAACAGAATCTCTTAAAGTTTTCATTAACACCTCTCTAGGCGAGACATGGGAAGAGAAGGGAGATGGTGGAGCTGATGAGAACGACTTACTCAAAAGAAGAGAAGTATATACAGCTGATATCCCGGATGGAGTACTTCTATTAACGGCAGGTGTCGATGTTCAGGATAACCGTCTTGAAGTCGAGATAGTTGGATGGGGAAGAGATTATGAGAGTTGGGGTCTTTATAAGAAGGTTATAAATAAGGATCCTCAGCTTGAATCAACATGGCTAGAGCTTGAAGAACTGTATGATACTGAGATGTATTTCCAGAATAGATCAGGGCTGATGATAGCTGCTATGTGTATTGATACCGGTGGTCATCATACAAACATGGTATATAAGTTCGTAAAGGCTATGGCTAAGAAGAATAAGAACATCTATGGCATTAAAGGATATTCTAATACACCAGGTATTCCTTTGATCTACAAAAAAACTAAAGTTGATATCAAAAACATCAGAGGTGCTGTCATTGATCATACTGATATTTGGATATTAGGAGTGGATGCTGGAAAGGAAGATGTTGTTGCAAGGTTAAAAATAGCAGAACCGGGTCCTGGTTATTGTCATTTCCCAAGTAATAGAGATCGAGGATATGATCAGACGTATATGCAGGGTATTACTTCAGAGGAGAAAGTACAAAGGCTAGTAAAAAATAAGATGAAAATAGTATGGGTTAAGAAAGCCGGGGTAAGAAATGAACCGCTTGACTTAAGGAATTACGCTTATGCAGCTGTAGAAATCCTCAATCCAAATTGGGCTAACCTTGAAAAAAAGGTTGAGAATGGTATCAACTATATGAAAAGATCATCTGCTCCGGCTAAAAAACGAGTATCTGGAGTAAGAAATAAAGGAATCGAGGTATAGTCATGAATAGTTCAGATAAAATCAGGCTTGAAACATATAAGAGTCGCTTAATGCAGTATTATGCTGCTGAAGAGAAGATATTAGAAGGTCAAGCGTATTCAATTGGTTCACGAAGTTTGACACGGGCTAATTTATCAGAAGTAAGAGCAGCAATTAGGGAACTGGAAAGTAAAATTAATGCGCTGGAGACCAGAGGCACAACGAAAAGAAAAGTAGTAAGAGTTATACCAAGAGATTTCTAGGGGGATGAGAGATGAACTTAATAGATAATGTTTATATGCAACTGAATCCTGAGAAAGCCCTTAGAAGAGAAGTGGCCCGTCAGAAAGTGAACATGATCCGAAGTCTTTCAGGTACAGATATAAGGAATAGTGGTTATGATGAAGGAGGAGCAAGTCGAAGAAAAAATAGCATGAAAGGTTGGAACGCACGAAGCTCTTCTCCCCAGAAAGACATTGATCTTAATCTGAACTTACTCAGGCAGAGGTCAAGAAGCTTATTTATGACAGCTCCTATAGCCACCTCAGCTATTAAGACTAACAGAACAAACGTTATCGGTTCTGGTTTAGTTTTAAAGTCTCGGATTGATTATGAAGTTTTAGGGATACCGCACGAGGAGGCTGATCAATTAGAGAAGAAAATTGAAAAGGAATGGGCTCTATGGTCTGAGTCAAAATTCTGTGACAATAATCAACAACACAATTTTCTGGAACTTCAGCAGATCGCCCTTATATCTTGGTTCATGAATGGTGATTGCTTCGGTCTTTTGAAATATAAGGACACAACTAAGTATATGCCTTATCAGTTGAGGATTAAGCTGATCGAAGGAGATAAAGTATCAACACCGGATTCCTATGGAGATAATATAGACCTATCTTATAAATCCAAGAACGGTAACCGGATTATCAACGGAATTGAGATTGACAGTGAGGGAGCAGTAGTAGCTTACCATATAGCAAGTGCTTATTCAGATGATTTTGATGCTGAGAAGAAATGGCAAAGAGTTGCTGCATATGGGGAACTTACCGGCAATCCGAATATTGTACATATTTTTGAAGCTGAACGGTGTGAACAGTATCGTGGAGTTCCTTACTTGGCTCCAGTTATTGAGTCTCTTAAGCAATTAACCAGATATACTGAAGCTGAGATTATGGCAGCAGTTATCAATGGTCTGTTTTCCGTATTTATAAAAACACAGGATGGAGAAGAAGTTGATTTTAATGGTGTTGATGATAACGGTGGAAAAGCTGAGGGTGAGAATTTACCAGGTTATGAACTAGGAAATGGATTAATCAATTACCTTCAGCCAGGAGAAAGCATTGAGATTGCTGATGCAAAGAGGCCAAATGTCAATTTTGATGGATTTGTCTCCTCAATGACAAAATACATTGGCGCAGCCCTTGAAATTCCTGTTGAATTACTGACTAAGAATTTTACTGCTTCATATTCTGCTTCAAGAGCTGCATTACTCGAAGCGTGGAAAGCTTTTCGAATGAGAAGGACATGGTTTGCTAATGATTTTTGTCAGCCTGTCTATGAATTGTGGTTATCTGAAGCGGTTAGCAAAGGCAGAATTAATGCCCCCGGCTTTTTCAATGATCCAATCATCAAGAAAGCTTACTGCCGTGCTGAGTGGAATGGTCCGGCACAAGGACAACTGAATCCGACAGTTGAGGTAGAAGCTGCAAGATTGAAGGTTGAGCATGGTTTCTCCACTAGAGAGAAGGAAACCATTGAAATGAATGGTGGTAATTTTGATAGTAATGTTGAGCAATTACTATTAGAAAATCAGAAAATGAGTAAAATCAATATTAACAATCAGGGAGGTAAAGCCAGTGGCTAGGAGAATTGCTATCAAGGGAGTAATAATCAAGAATGAGTACAAATGGGCTTATGATTGGTTTGGATGGGATGCAACATGCCCAAACGACATTATATCAGTGTTAGATGAGGTGAATGGATCAGATGATATTATTATTGATATGAATAGTCCTGGCGGTAGTGTTATTCCAGCTCACGAAATTTATACCGCTATTGCATCATATGATGGCAATATTGAGATCCATGTGGTTGGAATGGCTGGAAGTGCAGCTTCCGAGATTTTGACTGCATGTAAGAGTTTAATAAGCCCGGTTGCATCGGTTATGATACATAATTGTGCGACAGATGCGAGTGGAGATTATCGTGATATGGATAGCACATCACAGATGCTGCAGACTATCAATCAAGGTATCCGCAATGCGTATAAAGCGAAGACAGGTTTGAGTGATGAGAAGTTAATTGAGTTGATGGACAAAACAACTTGGATGAGTGCTCAGGATGCTTTGGAGTATGGTTTTGTCGATGGTATAATGACATTTGATAAAGGAAAAGAACCGACAGCAAGTGTTACCAATATGAGCGACAATAATACTTTATCATCTTTCACTACACCTAAATACCTTACTGCTGAGGATATCAGCAAGCTACAGAGTATCATTTCTCAGAATGATATAAGAAATCTTAATAATGGAAATATCAAGCCAGCGTTACCGCCGAGTTCTACGGCAGAACAGCTGGCTTGTGTTTTAGATAATAACACACAAAAAGGAGGAAACAACATGACATTAGACGAGTTACTTAAGGAGCATCCTGAGGTAAAGGATGAAGTGGAAACTCTTAAGGTCACTGCAAAGCAGGAAGGGGTAACAGAGGAAAGGGGCAGGTTACAGGCTATTGACAATATAGCAGCATCCGTTCCAAAGGATATGCTGGATAAGGCTAAATATACAGAGGTAATGAATGCTTCTGAATTGGCTTTAAAACTTGTATCGGAGACTGCAGCAAGTGGTCAAAACTACTTTGACAGCGCATTGAAGGATAGTATTGCTTCTGGTGCAGCCAGTGTTAAGATCCCTCCGGCTGATTCTGAAGCCGATGCTGAAGATGCATTAATCAATTTTGCTGTAAAGGCAGCAAACGCAAAAAGAAAGGAGCGTAAGTAATTATGGAATTAATGAATAAGCCAAGTTATGAAGTGACACCGGACAAACTGATCATTGATTTCAGACATCCGTTAGATATCAAGACGGTTCAATTGGTTGCCAATCAGGGAACGGTTAAGAGAGGCACAGTATTATCTCTCGTAAATCCCACAAATAATTATGTGGTATATGGATCTGCTTTGCCCGAGGGTCAGACAGCAAAAGCAAATTGCATTATCGCTGATGATGTGGATACCGTTTCTACAGAGGCTAAGGTAACAGCGGTTGTTTATGTTTCAGGCAATTTCAACAAAAATGAGCTCATAGTAAAAAACGACAGCACTTTGGATGATATGAACATTGAGCATCTAAGAAATGCCGGAATTTATGTATCAAGTACAATTTAATTTAAGGAGGATATGAATATGCCTATTTATGATACCAGATCATTAATCAAGACAGCTAAGAAGATTTACCCGGTGCTTAACTGGTTCCGAAACCGTTACTTCCCTACCTCTGATCAGGATATGTTTCCTACAAGCAAAGTCCTGATTGAATACAAGGAAGGCAGCCGAAAGATGGCACCCTTTGTTATCCCTCGTAAAGGCGGTATTACGATGGATAGAGAAGGATATACCGCTCAGGAATATCAACCTCCTTTTATTGCACCGCAGAGACCCCTCACGATTGATGATCTCAATAAGAAGGGATTTGGAGAGGACTTATATTCAGAAATGACACCGGAGCAGAGACAGGCTCAGGTGCTTGGTGAAGATCTGGCTGATTTAAGTGCTATGATTGACAGAAGAGAAGAGTGGATGTGTGGTGAAGTTATTTTCACTGGTGAAGTTATCATGAAGCACTATGCTGAAGCCTATGGTAAAGGAGAGCCAGTAGAAAAGGTATTACGTTATTACGATACCACAGAGGGCTTCCAGAATATTTATACACCAGATGTGCTGTGGGATGCTGCAAGCCCGAAGATATACAAAGATCTTGATGCAATGGTTTCTGTTTTGACATCTGCCGGATGTCAGGTAACTGATCTGAATATGGCATCTGATGTATATTCAACATTTATCAATGATCCGGGTGTTCAAAAGTTGCTTGATAACAGATCCATGAACATCGGGAACATCACTCCGGTAGAGACTCCTGATGGTGTAGCTCATGTAGGAAACATCGTAGTAAGAGGTAAGAAGCTTGATATCTTCGTCTATGATGAGACATATGAAGAAGAAAGTGGAAACATTGTACCGTTTATGCCATCCGGTAAGCTCTTCTTAGCTGCACCTGGTATGGGTAGACTGCTGTACGGAGCAATCACTCAGATCGAGCAAGAAGATAATCAGTTCCATACATACCGTGGCAAGAGAATTCCCAAGTACCTTGCTGATGCAAAGAATGAGGTAAGAGAAATCAGAGTTTCTTCCGCACCGGTACCGGTTCCTAATGATAAGAGAGGCTGGGTTGTAGCCGATGTATTGAGTTAGGAGGTAATAACCTATGATTAAATTAACGAGAGGACACTTCGGACCTAAGTTATTAGGTCCGGGCTCTGTCCTTAATCTGGATGAAGCTACTGAGCAGAGATTGGTAAACAGTAAGGTGGCAGTATTTATTGGGGAAGATGGTACTGATGAGAATAAATCAGGAACTGAACCTAGTATTAAAACCGCTGACCAGATAAAGAAAATTAAGTCCAAAAAGGGACTTGTTGATTATGCCGTAAGTATCGGCCTTCATACTTTAAATGAAGAGTTGTCCAAAGAGTCTCTGATCGATGAAATCATGAATTACCAGGAAGAGCAGTTCGGAGAGGTGTAAACATGGGTTTTAAGGATATGGCTATGGATGATCTGAATAGAGTGTTCTTTAATACTAATGAATTTGCTGAAGAGTGCACTTGGAATAAAAGGAAAATTAAAGCAGTAGTTGATGATGATTCGCTCATTAGAAAATATTCGGCTGAATTTTCGTCCTTATCTCAGGGATCACATCTTATCTATGTAGCAGAAAACCAATTCACCAAGGTACCATTTATTAGCGAAGTAGTTGTATTCAACAACAATACATACACGATTGATGAAGTAAAACATGAACTTGGTATGTTGGCCATATTTTTAGATTGTGGGCGTGGTTAAATGATTAAGATCAATACAAAGATAGATACTCCATTCTTTGATCAGCTTAAAACGGTATCAACCTTGGGAGGTAAGAAAGCAATGAGTATGGCAATTAATGACTCATTAAAGACTGGCAAAACATCTCTTAAGCGAGAGATTTCCCAGAAATATAATATTAAGCAGTCGGATGTGGATAAGAACTCCAAAATAGTAAAATCATCGATTGCCAAGGTTAATGATGGGAAAATTGTTGTTGCCAGTAGGCTTCTTACGGTTGGTACCAGCACTCATTTTAGTATTACACCGAAGCAATATGCCTCTCAGAAGGGTGTCAAAGTCAGAAAGAGGAAGATTGCTTCGGCTACAATCAAAAAGCAGAAGAAAAAGCAAGTCAAAGGTGCATTCATAGCTAATCCGGCATCTATCAAAGGTGGAAACACTATGTTATGGCTTCGTATGGGTGGAAAAAACAGAGGAATAAAACCGCTTAAAACCATATCTATACCGCAAATGGCATCGAAAAAAGAAGTTTATAAGCCGGTTCAAAAGAGTATGGTGGATAAATATAATAATCGATTTGATCACTATATGAGCAGAAATCTGGATAAGGTGAAAGGAAGTTAATCATGGCATCTACAACATTGAAAATATTGCATGAATATCAAGAGTTTCTTGAGAAGAAACTCGAAGATGATAACTATGAGTTAGTTAAGGCTCCTCCTCTCGATAAGCAGGGTGTGATAAAGCCCGAATTTGTGATACCTCCTGTTATTACTGGATGTCTGCCACATGCTAACTTTTCGTTATACGGAGCGGAGAATATGTTCTTCCAAGCTCCATATATCATGATTGGATTTGATGAGAGTACGATAGGTGATGATGAAACAAATATTCAACTACTTATTCAAGCATGCTGTTATTCCTCTGCTTCATACGTAACGGATGAAGGCAATGAACTATTTGATCTTGATATTCCGGATAATAAATCTTTTGAAGATTGTGTGAATCTGTTGGAGTGGATTAAACAGAAATTATTAGATGAGGCGGTTATAGCTGGAACAGCTATTGAAAAACCGCTAAGACTTGGAACCTATAATTCGAAGGAGTTGACATATCCGTATTCTTTTGGATATTTAAGTTTCCAAGTTAATTCAGTAAGACACGAGATAAATAGAAATAAATTTTATAATTAGGAGGTAAGAAAATGTCAAGAGGTATAAATGCGGTTCAGCAAGACAGCGAATTACTTGACCTTGAAAAAGGTTCATTAATTCCTTGTTATATCGGATCAGCTCCATATTGGCAGGTCGACAATCCGAATTGGGCAGATATCAAAGGGAAGGCCTTTGTAATCTCTAGCTTATCCGATGCTAAGGCAAAGATAGGCTTTTATAAACCTTCATCAGGTAAGTGGGATAAGGAATTCTCACTTGGTGAGGCGGTGTACGCTCACTTTGGTGATAAGAATAATGCTGTCGGACCTATTATAGTTCTTGTAAACGCAGCATCTATTAGTGTGGCAGTCGAAACATCTTCGAAGAATGTTGCTATATCTAATGGGGTTGGTTTGCTGGAAGTTAGTGGTAAAGCAGTACTTAACACGGTTGCAATTGCAGATAAAACAAAGGGAGTAGATTATACTGCTGTATACGATGCGAACGGTCAATCTATCTTGATCACGGATATCGGCAATACACTTGGTGGCAGTGCTACGGTCATTTATAAGGAGGTAACCGGTCTGGATGAATTGGTTATGGCATCTACAACATTTGATGCTATTGATTACTTTGAGCAGACGATTGGTAATGTACCGGCTGTATTTGCAGCTCCTTGGTGGGAGAATGAACTTATTAACGGAATAGCCGGTTCTTCTGTAGGTGATAAGCTGAAGGAATTGGCTGAAGGGCAGATTAACGGACATTGGTATACACAGGCATATGCTCAATTATCATCAAGTGTAAGAACTGATATTGCCAGTGAGAAAGCTACGAGGGGTTATGATAGCCCTAAATTGAAAATATGCTGGCCTTACGTAAGAAAGAATGGTCTCATCTATTCTTTAGTCACTAGATTTATTGTGGCTAAGATGAAGGTTGATATCAGCAATGATAATATTCCCTATGAATCGGCTTCGAATGAGATAATCGATATCGAAGGACTATGCGATTCAACCGGAACGATTATTCTTCAGAGTGAAAAGGCTGCAAATTCTTTGAATGAAATCGGTGTTGCAACTTGTAATTTTGCATCCGGATCCTGGCGAACTTGGGGTGTATGTATGTCGAACTATCTGGAGAGCAACAAGGACAATATTCTTCCTGAGAATTTGAACGATGTTGCAGTACAGATGAGAGATTATGTATGCAATGACTTCCAGGTAGCAAATTTTGAGCATATTGATAAGCCAATTCCGACAAGGAAGGCAAAAGAAATCGTCGATGATTATCAGGTGATCTTGAATACATTGGTGAATGCAGGGGCCTTGTTATTCGGAAGTATTTCCTTCAAGGCTTCAGAAAACCCTATCAGCGCACTTGCCAATGGTGAATTCGTATTCAATATTGCTGAGACCAACACCCCTCCCGGCAAGAGTATTACAGGAAAAGTGCAATATACTCCTACCGGGCTGGACAGCTATTTTATTGAGGAGGTATAAGGCGAATGAAGCAGTATGCTAATAAGGTAGTCGATCTTTATCCCACGATAAAGAAAAACGGTAAATATATTGAAATTGAGGATGTAACGAGCTTCTCCACACCGGAGGTTGCATTTGCTGATGGAGAGGTTACCGGTGCAGGTATCTTAGGTACCGTTAATATTCCGGATATCTATAACATTGATGCAATGGAATCGTCCATCACCGCAAAATCCTTTAGTAATGGTGTGATAGCTGCTATTAATCCAGATGGTATTGATCTGAGACTTAATTGGGCTGTCGATAATGTAAGCGGATCCGGGGCATCTTCATTCACTGCTTACACGGCTACCATTAAAGGAAGACCTAAGAACATTCCCGCAGCTGAAGCAACCAAGGGCGAGGGGATGGAAGTTACAGTTAATATTGCTACCAGCTATTATAAGCTTGTAAAAGATGGTCAAGTTATTCATGAGATTGATCCTCTGAATAATAAGCTGGTGATCAACGGAGTTGATTATGCAAAGAAATTAAACTCCGCTCTCAACAAATAAATACGAAATTATGGAGGTTTGTTATGAAAGACGATAATGAGTTATTAGAACCGGTAGAGACTGAGAATGATACTGCTGTAGCTACCGATGAAGAGAAGACATCCGGCATTCTTAAGCTCTCAAAGCCATTCGATGTCAATGGTGAGAAGATCACCCAGATTGAGTTTGACCTAGACTCAGTTAAGCCAATTCAATATATCAATCTGATTGCTAGATTGAGTAAAAAAGAAGAAATATCCGTTCCTGAACTTAACATTAATGTTCAGATCGGGTATTTTTCTTTAGCTTGTGGGATTCCTGTATCTGATCTTAAGAGAATGCCGAGTACCAAGGATTTCTCAGTTGCATGTTCAAAGGTACGAAGTTTTTTGCTAGGAGCATCGGATACGGAGAATACGGAGGAGTAAACTTTGTTAAGACCGTAGCTGGTACAATCACTATGGACACATCAACCGATTATATGACTGCACTTGATATGCCGATAGGCTTGTTTTTAGATTGCTATAACACCTTAGTGATGATATCTGAAAAGCGAGATGAAGAGCTAAAAAGAAGTATTGATGCGGTCAAAAACAAGAAATAAGGTGGTGTATATTTGGCTAAAGGAAAAGAATTCAGTACGAATATAACTCTGCGTGGTAAAGTTGATCCTAGTCTCAATAAAGCGTTTCAGGACACCAAAACTAAAGCCGGTAATGCAGCAAAAGCGGTAGGTAATAGTTTGTCAAAGAATATGACTGATGGCACCAGAATAGCTACGAAAGCAATGACAAAATCGTTGAAATCAGTAGCTATAGGTGCTGTTAAGATATTCGGAGCTATAAAAGCTCTTGCTGGACTTAAGAATTATGCATCTGAGACCATTACTGCAGCAAAAGCTCAACTTGAAGTCCAAACAAAGTTATCTTCTGTACTTGAGAATGTTAAATCAATTCAGATCAGGGGACCTAATGCAGCTGCCGAAGCTGCAAAGGAGTTACAGAATGTTGCTGATGCTCTTGAGAAGACTGGTGTAATAGGGTCTGATATTACCATGGCCGGAATGCAGCAATTAGCTACATATCAGTTATCTGAAAAAGAAATATCAGTTTTATCTTCCGGAATGACGGACTTATTGGCTCAACAAAAAGGTTTGAATGCTTCTCAAGGAGATGCTGTATCAATAGGAAATCTGATTGGCAAGGCTATGATGGGTAATGT
Organism: Bacillota bacterium; assembly: GCA_023435925.1. Classification (GTDB taxonomy): domain Bacteria; phylum Bacillota; class Clostridia; order Acetivibrionales; family DTU013; genus JAEZLF01. Next base: position 3,097 of record JAEZLF010000051.1, on the reverse strand, counting down.
GGGAGCTCTATCTAAGGTCGGCATCACATTCTCAGAAGCACAAGCCAAGGCTATCAAAACAGGGGATGCAACCTTAAGGGCAGCTACCATTGCTGAAGTTTTAAAGGATAATGTTGGAGGGGTAAATAAGGCATTAGGTGAAACAGATCAAGGTCAGCTGCTGCAGGCACAGAATACCTTTGACGAAATAAAAGAGGAAATCGGATACTTCCTTTTACCTCTTTTAAACCAGCTCGTTAAAGGTGTTTTGCCTTATGCAAAAGTTGGTCTCGAAAAGCTTAAGGGAGTCTTAGGTAAACTAAGTCCGATTATCGGTAAGATACTAACTAATGGATTTGAAAGGTTTTCGAGTATCCTGCCAATTATTATGGATGTTATAACGGACATCTTACCGATATTAACTCAATCTATTTCACCTATGGGTGCATTGAAGCAGCTATTACCAGTAATCATAAGTGCAATTCAAATGCTATTACCGGTAATAAAATCACTACTTCCGACAATAATTAACCTCATACAGAGGATATTGCCTGTTTTACTTACAATCTTTCAGAATTTCATACCTTTGATTGCAAATATCGTGAAAGAAATTGCTCCTTTGGTTGTAACACTAATGGATGCACTTATCCCGGCATTTGAAACACTGATTCCGCCGGTCATTGATATTATATCTAATATCTTCCCGGTGCTTATTTCACTGTTTAAAATGATAGCTCCATATATCAGTAAGCTTGTATCTCAGATTGTTCCTTTGGTTAAAACTATCGCAGGGGCATTATTACCAGCGTTTCAAGCTTTATTGCCTCCGATTATGAGTTTGATTCAGGCGGTATTGCCTGTTTTAATGGAGCTGTTCAATTCGGTATTCTCTGTTATACAGTCGTTAGCACCTGTACTTTCAGTATTAGCCCAGATATTTTCAGCTGTATTAGGCAATGCAATTAAAACCTTAATACCAATCATACAAGGAATATTAGGTTATTTCACAAATATCATGAATACCCTCAAAGCAGTTATTGATTTTGTGGTGAACATATTTACTGGCAATTGGGAAGGTGCTTGGGAAAATGTAAAGAGTATATTCGCCGGCATTTTCACTGGATTATCGGATATTGTGAAAGCTCCATTGAACTATGTGATTGGTCTGGTCAATATGGCTATAAGCGGTATCAATGGACTCACAGGAGTGATTAATAAGATACCAGGTGTAGATATTGGTGAAATCCCTCAAATACCTTATCTTGCAAAAGGTGCAACGGTAACAGCTCCTACACTTGCCATGATAGGCGAAGGTAAAGTGCCTGAGACAGTGGTACCTCATAATAACACCAAGAGGTCTAGAGCATTACTAGCCGAGGCTGCGAGTGGTGTTGGTATGAAAACCAATGAAACTCCAATGTTATCAATCGTCAATAGTATAAACCGCTCTCTTTCTTATTTTGCGAACTATATTAGTGGTATGAATAAGAACAAGCCGGTTCCTGGTGATGGCGATACGACAAATAATAGTAATAGCAAAGTATATCATTTCTATTATTCTCCTGTTGTCACTGCGAAAGATGCATCCGGTGTTAAAGAAGTACTTGAGGATGAATTTGAGAAGTTCAAAGCCTTTGTTAAGCAGCTGAAGGATGAAGAAGGAAGAGAGGTGTTTGCTTAATGAGTGAGTACACAGCAATTCAGGGCGATACATGGGACCTGATCTCATTCAAATACTATGGTAGCGAATATCATATAGTTGAGTTAATACTTGCAAATCCTGATCATGTGGATGCTGTAGTATTTGATGGAGGCGAGAAACTGAAAATACCTGCAATAAATATTACGTATACATCATTACTTGCTCCATGGAGGCGATAATATGGCTCATAAAGTAATTATTAAGGATGTAGATATTTCGATATCTAATCAATCCATTCGAACAAGTAAATATATCGATTATGCTGGAGGGCATGCAGATGTCCTCCGGATTGTTTTTAATGACACTTTTGACCAATGGCGAAAATGGGATCTTGCGAAAAACGATAAGATACGAATTATAACCGATAAAATTGATACCGGAGATATGTATGCAAGCAGTATCAAACTTGATTTTGGTATGTATACCATAAGAGCCTTATCTACTCCGGCTAAGTCGCTTAATGAATTATCTAGTATACGTGAGAATATCAATTTATCTGAGGTTTTAAGTGAAATCAGCAGGGAGTTAGGCTTTGAATTGGTCACTTATAACATTGCAGATTATCGATACTTGTATTTGGAGAGAGTAAACCTCAATCCGTTCGCATACTTAGAAGAGATACTTCAGAAAGAAGGATATCTTCAGAAAATATTTAATAATAAGTTGATCGTGTATTCTGAAAAAATACTCGAACAAATAGAACCTTTAGTCAAAGTTGCTTATGAGGATTTCATTAATCCTCCAAGCCTTAACACATCGGATGCGGAATTATTGGCATCGGTAGAAAATATCTATCAAAGTCGAGACGGTGTTATTAAAAGCAAAGTATTGTCTGGGCTTAACGGTAGAAATAGAACATTTCACTTTCCTGTGGATAGCATTGGTGAAGGAGAGCGGTTTTGTAAAAATATCATGAGATATTTTAATAAAAATGAGTACAATGGCTCCGGTACCATATCGGGAAGTAATATCACTGCAGGAATTACAATAGATTTGAATGGTGATTTCTCTGAGTGGAAGGGTAAGAACTTTGTATATGAAGTTATCCATGATCTCATTTATGATCGACAAACCATCAAATTCAGAAAGCCAATTATGGGTGATTATTAATGGTGAAGCTTGGTAAGGTTGCTGTAATTGAAGGAAGTAAAGCAAAAATTGTATTTGAAGATATTAATCAAATGACACCTTTGATAGACATAGCATCACATGTAGTAGGATTACAGGTAGATAAAACTGTAGTAGTAGCTATTTTTGATGATAACAATCTACGAAATGGGGTAGTGATAGGAGTGATAGAATAATGAAAATTGGAACCTTTGGACCCAAAGTATTTACTGTAACCGATAAGATTATTAATACCTTTAAAAATCTGGCCAGATCTTCAGGCTACAATGTCGAGGAAGAGGACAACGG
>JAEZLF010000219.1 GCA_023435925.1 Bacillota bacterium | reverse complement strand
TTGGATGAGGAATCAACAGAAAGTATTGCAAATATTGCAGGGGATCTTTCACTGGATTATCTTACCGGAGTAGGTAAAGCAAATGGCAGAATTATCACACTGCTAAATCTTGAAAAGCTGATTACATTAAATGATTAGGTTATTACAGTCTGAGGATTTGTTACAAGACAGAGGAGATTGATATGGTAGCGGGTATTGATGAACTAAATAATATGCAGATTGACGTACTGAAGGAAATCGGTAATATTGGTGCCGGAAATGCGGCGACTGCACTTGCAAAGATGTTGAACAGAAAGATTGACATGGAAGTTCCCAGAGCAAAGATCCTGGAATTTCATGAGGTCAGTGAGACTCTAGGCGGAGCCGAACTGCCTGTCGTTGGCATTCTAATGAAAGTTACCGGGGATTTTAACGGGAGTATTATGTTCATTCTTCAGCAAAAGGCTGCTACGGTGTTGGTAAATATGCTGATGGGACGTCCTATCGATGTTGTTGAAGAGTTTTCGGAGATGGATATATCAGCACTGAAGGAAATTGGTAATATTTTGACAGGATCCTATATATCCGCATTGTCAGCTCTTACCAATCTCAAGATCTTACCCTCCGTTCCCCAACTGGCCGTTGATATGGCCGGAGCCATTCTAAGCGTGCCTGCTATTCATTTTGGCAAAATCGGAGATACAGTGCTCTATATCGAAACGGCATTTTCCGAAGGTGATGAAAGGGTAGTGGGAGATTTCTTCCTTGTACCGGATCTGGAGACTTATGATGTTTTATTGAAAGCTTTAGGAGTCATAGAATAGATGGATAATATCATTAAAGTGGGTATGGCTGATTTGCAGTCATCAAAGCATCCCTGTGTCATCACAACACTTGGGTTGGGCTCCTGTGTGGGAATTGCTCTGTATGATCCGGGCAGACGAATTGTAGGACTGGCTCACATCATGCTACCTTTCAGCACACAGGCGAGAAACAATACAAACATTGCAAAATTCGCAGATACGGCAACTGTCAAGCTGGTAGAAGATATGGTCAGGCTTGGTGCACAAAAAGCACAAATCGTGGCAAAACTGGCAGGAGGAGCTCAGATGTTTTCCTTTAGCGACGCATCGGACATGATGCGAATCGGATTGAGAAATGTAATTGCTTCTAAGCAAGTGCTTGAATCACTTAAAATTCCTCTTATTGCTCAGGATACAGGTGGTAATTACGGCAGAACCATTGAAATTAATTCTGAAAATGGTAAACTTTTAATAAAGACAATTGGACACGGGCTTAAGGAGATCTGACATATGGAACGAATCTATAAATTACCATTCATTTCGGGCTGTATGGCAGCAGTGGTAGCCGGTATCGCCAGTTATGCAACCGGTGCTCAAAGCAAAACCATCTATCTGCGCATGGCTGTGTTGATGGTGGTTTTCTTTATAATGGGATTGTATGTGAGAGATTCTGTTTTGTCCATTGGAAAGGAAGTACAGGAGAAGAAAGAACGCCAGCAGCAAGAAGCTGAGGAAATTCTAAAACAAGATACTATAAAGAATCAATCCTCGGACAAGCCGGAATCCAGGCTGGATCTTACGGCCTCCGATGAGGACGACGATTTTGAACCGCTGACAGTAAGTCAGGTAATAAAAAAGAAATTAAATGAGTAATCGTATTCGGGGGAATTTCATGCAAGAGATCAGCGCCAATCGAAATGAATTATGGAAACAATATCATGATAACAGAGATCCTGCGATAAGAGAGGCACTGATACTTGAGTATGCGCATCTTATTAAGTTTATCGCCGGGAGATTGAATATCTATTTTGGCTCAAATGTTGAATATGATGATCTTGTGAGCTTTGGAGTATTTGGATTGATTGATGCGATTGATAAGTTTGATATGAGTAAGGGCGTGAAGTTTGAGACCTATGCTTCTCTTAGAATACGAGGTTCCATTATCGATAGCATTCGTGAAATGGATTGGGTGCCAAGATCTCTGAGACAGAAAAATAAAGAGCTGGAAAAGGCATATTGGGATGTGGAAAATGAACTGGGCCATTCAGCATCTGACATGGACATCGCAAAAAAGCTGGGTATTTCATTAGACGATTTTTACAAGCTGCTTAATGATGTTCATGTAACGTCTATGGTATCTTTGGAAGACTTTCTGGAACAGAATTATGAGGTTGGAACTGATGTTCCGAATACAGGCGGAAGTGAAAGGCCGGAGCGTGAAGCGGAATTAAGTGAATTACGCAAAATACTTGGCGATTCGATTGAAAAGTTACCAGAAAAAGAGAAAATGGTGGTATCTTTGTATTATTACGAAGAATTGACTTTAAAAGAGATTAGTGCGATAATGAAGGTGTCAGAGTCCAGAATTTCACAGCTTCATACAAAAGCGATCATGCGCTTAAGGGGAAAACTGACAAGACATAGATCCCTTTTAGATGATTGAGTATTTTGATTTACATATTAATAGAATTTTCAGGGGGTTATATTGTTGGCTGATGCGAATAACACCGGTTTTAATGTGAATGATGGTTTCTATCAATTGCAGTTTCAGGGTGACGGTGTATACCTGACTGTTTTTCCTCCAACAGGCAGAGGCAAGGCGGTGGAAGCAAAAGATGTCATTGAAAGACTGGTCCGCAAGCAGACAAAGGGTTTTCGGACGGAGCTTATAGAAGCAGTTGTTAAAAAGGCTGATAAGCATCCATACAAAATTGCAGAAGCACAAGAAGAAATCAGGATTGATGCGACAGCAACAGCCATGTTGTCACCGGACAGGATGAAAGGGTATATTTCTTTTACTCCCCCGGATAATGGAAGAATGATGACATTCGATGAGGTTATTGACTTTCTGTCTAAGAATGGCATTATATATGGGATCAACAAGACAAATATTGAGACCATCGTTAAGTACCCAGTATTTAATGAAATGATCTGTGTAGCTGAAGGAAAGCCTCCGGTGAACGGACAGAATGGAAAGCTGGAATTCCACTTTGATATAAAGAAAGACACAAAACCAACTATTCTGGAAGACGGAAGAGTTGATTTCAGAGAACTCAATCTCATAGAAAGCGTGAATCAGGGACAAAAGCTATGCTCGATTATTCCTCCTGTGCCCGGAACTCCCGGAAAGACAGTCAGCGGTACCGATGTACCGGCACTTGAAGGAAAGCCGGTGGCATTTCCAAAAGGCCGCAATGTGAGCGTTTCACCGGACGGTATGAGTCTGGTTGCAAATATTAATGGACAGGTCAGTTATCAGGACGGCAAACTGAATATTTTCTCGACATATGAGGTAAAGGCGGATGTTGATAATTCTACCGGGAATATTAATTTTGTAGGAAATGTATCAATAAGAGGGAATGTTCTCTCCGGTTTTGTTGTGGAGGCCGGAGGAAATGTAGAGGTGTGGGGAGTTGTAGAAGGAGCGGTTATCAAAGCAGGCGGTGATATTATTCTTCGAAGAGGTATGCAGGGTATGAGTAAGGGCCTGCTGGAAAGCGGAGGAGATATTATCGCAAGATATATCGAAAACAGCAATATCATCGCAAGAAAAAATATTAAGTCGGAAGCCATTATGCACAGTAATGTCAAATGCGGAAGCAAGCTTGAGCTTTCAGGTAAGAAGGGTTTGCTGGTCGGAGGAACGTGTAAAGTCGGAAAAGAGATTGTTGCCAAGGTCATCGGGTCGTATATGGCTACCGCAACAGATGTTGAGGTAGGTGTTGACCCGACAATCCGTGAACGTTACAAGTCCATAAAGGATGAGATAGTGACAATGGAAGCGGATCTGCGAAAAGCGGAGCAAGCCATTACCATATTGAAAAAGCTAGAGATTGCCGGTGCTTTAACTCCGGAAAAACAGGAAATGATGAGTAAAAGTGTCAGAACAAAAGTATATTTTACAAACAAGCTTCTTGAATATAAGGATGAGATGACACAATTGGAAAATAAGCTGCAGCAGGATTCATACGGCAAGATTCGCTGCTACAATTTCATCTACCCCGGTGTTAAGGTTACCATCGGTACCTGTCTGATGTATGTAAAGGAGAATCTTCAGTATTGCACTCTATACAGGGATGGAGCGGACATAAGAGTAGGCGCTATTGATAAGTAGTTTTTAAAATAGCGTTTTGGGCTAACGGTTTAGTTCAGCGGACAAGGATGTGATATGGATGTCTATCAAACCAGTTGATTTTCAGATAGCAATCCCCAGAACCATGGAAGCGGCAAAAGCGGTGAATGATGAAATACAACGGAGCCTCAGCAATCAACAGCAGCAAGCTGCAATGACACAGAATAAGGCAGAGGATTCTCTAAAACAGGTTTATTCACGTTCACAGGCTCAGGACGTTCGCATAGCGGAAAAGCAGAAGGAAAACCGCGGCGAAAATAAAAAAGGAAAAAAATCTGGCGGCAAAACGGGTGAAAATGAAGCTGATGATTCCGGAAAGATGAAGCGGCCATACAGTAATAGTACAATCGACATTAAGATTTAGAGCTTGAAATTTATCGGACAAAAATGGAAATACAGATTTTTACAGATGTTTTTGACCTTATTACGAAAGAAAAATTTAGAGCATCAGTAGCATTCTGGCTATTGATGGTCGATATGAGGTGTCGGGATGAATGGTTTTTTTATTAGTTTAATTTTCTTTGGGATACTTCTGGTTATTGTTTCTTTAATATTTATTTTTCTTGACAAGAAAAAAGTCTTTCAATTCATGAAGAGCTTTGATGACAAAAAGCAAGAACTTACAGAAATCATTAGCGATGCGGAAGAAATGATCGAGGAGCTCAACAAGTTTTCCGACTATATTGTGGGTCAGATGGACAGGAAGAATGACGAATTGAATAAAAGCTTGTCCATTGCAGAGGAAAAGGTGAATTTGCTGGGTAACCGGCTCGATACGGTTAGTAAAAAGGCGACAGAAGCTGTTATGGCTGAACGAAGCAAATCAACTGAACGTTTTAAATCAGTAGAACAAGGCAAGTCAGCAGTACTCAACAAATCATTAAAACAGAGTAAATCAGTTGAATGTAATAAAACGGAAGAACGTAGTATAATCACGGAAACTGCCGGAGTTGAGGCTGGACAGGTATCGACGGAAGTAATTCAAGCCGGTACAATACCGTCTAATATTGCAGTAAATGGTGACTCCGTATCGTTTGGTGCAGAGAAAGTGGAAACTGTGTCTAGAAAAAGTGACAATGTTATTCCCTTCAATAGCAAGTATTCGGAAGTAATCAGACTCTCCAACCAGGGATTGCAAAGCCTGGAGATTGCCAGAATATTGGCTTTAGGCAAAGGCGAGGTCGATCTGATATTAGATCTGAGAAAGTAACAGCAGGTCGGGAGGTGTGTTTCTGTGAGCAAAATCAGCATAAAAAGTGTTATGCTTGGAATTGGAATAGGAATCATCATAACCGCAACTGCCGGAATCATCTATACTGCAGGAAGAGACCCGATGAAGGAGCTTACCGAGCAGCAGATCATCACTCAGGCAGAAAAGTACGGGATGGTCCGGTCGCAGATATTACAGAGTAAAACGCAGGATGAAGAAAAGCTGGAGATATTTCAGGCGCGGCCTGCTGAATAATAGGCGATTTAATTTGTCAATTTCATTGACAATGAAAGTCGGCTGTTGTATAATTCTTTTTGCACGAGTGACGTTTGTATGCCGAAGTGATGGAATTGGCAGACGTAGTGGACTCAAAATCCACCGGTAGCGATACCGTGCCGGTTCGAGTCCGGCCTTCGGCACCATTTGTCTAAGATAATGAGATTGTGTAATTATGCTAATAGGCTGATTATACAATCTCATTTTCTTAAAACCATTTCTTTTTTTTGAAAAAATACACCATAATACCTGCAAGGACAATCATGACCGCCCACGTAATAGCGTATCCCCACCTATATTCAATTTCGGGCATATACTTAAAGTTCATTCCATAAATTCCCACAATAAATGTAAGCGGTATAAATATAGTGGAAATAATGGTAAGGATTTTCATAATTTCATTGAGCTTATAGCTTGTATTAGAAAGGTGCATCTCCGCTAATCCTGAAAGGAGCTCCCTGCTTGAGTCTGTTGTGTCAATTACCTGTACGATATGGTCGTAAATATCTCTGATGTATGGTTCTGTAGAGGCGTGGATTAGTTCGGTCGATTCTTTTCCCAGCAGGGAAGCAACATCCCTCAGAGGCCATATACATCTGTTCATAATGAACAAGCTTTTCTTTATTTCTCTGATTGCGCGTAAATTCTCCTGAGAAGTTACTGTCATCACTTGTTCTTCCAACATATCTATTTTTTCATTTAACACCTCCAGAACATTGAAATATCCGTCCACCATGGCGTCAAGAAGTGAATACATCAGATAATCCGCACCGAAATTGCGAATTTGTGTTCCATCATTACGTATTCTGCTGCGTATATTATCAAATACATCTCCTGTGGATTCTCCGAATGAAATTACATAATTTTTACCGAGTATAAAGTTCATATGTTCAACAACCAATTCATTGCCGGAATAGTAAATCATCTTTGCAACAATATTTAAAAAATCCCGATACTCTTCAATTTTTGTCCGTTGGTTGAAATTTCGAATATTCTTCGATACCAAGGGATGGATATTAAATACCCTGCTGATCTCCTTTAATGCTTCCTCGGTACATTGTCCGTCTATATTGATCCAACGGGTAGTTCCTTCTGCAATATCTCCAAGCAGTGCGAAGTCGTGTCCTTCCATCGTTTGTATCGTATATTCGTTATAGTTTTTTGAATCATAATTGATGATTTCGATCAGACCACAAGTATTGCTTTCGAATTGTGCAACCATAATATCACCACCTTAAAATCATTTTTATATCAATTTATGCCAATTTGTCAAGTGCTAAATTGACTTTCAATATATTGCAGTACGAGATACCTCTGAAATTCTACCGCTGCCGGCAATTTATCTTCAAAATAAACAAAACAACTTTTTGCAGATTAAAGCATGTAAAATATGATATTGTGTATTTTGTGTGTTAGTTGTGAAACTTTTTCGGTTTATTTACGTTTATAATTAAGTATGCTTTTTTGCACGAATGAAAATTTATGGTGAGGTGATTTCTTGAAACGAAATAAGAGGCTCTACAAACCCATCTTAATGCTCATCAGTCTGATGTTGTCACTTTCTATTCTATTACCTGCACAGGTGTTTTCGGCTGGTACCGATGCGGAAGTTGCCATGGAGGTAAAGGCTGGTTATAATGGGATGGCCCGCCTTGGTGCCTATATTCCTTACAGGATTATATTGATTAACAAGGGCAGAGCAGTGGACGGTGAGATTCAGATTGAGATCAAAATTGACAGTCAGAATAAAACTGTTTTTTCAAAACCGGTTGCTCTTGCGGAGGGTGCTACTAAGGAAATTATAATCGACGCGCCTATTTATACGGCTAGAAAGGGAGTGAAGGTCAGATACCAGGAAGGCAAAAAAATCATTAAGGAAATGACCTATAACTTTACCAAGCTAATTCCTCCGGAAATGAAAACCATTGGTGTTTTAACCTCGGATAACGCCGCATATGATTTCCTGAACGGTGCAATGATACCGCAAATGAATAATGAAGACTACATGGAAAAGGTCAAAATGATGCAGGCGTCAGGTATGTATTCGACAGCGGTTGCAGTTGATACAAGAACCGACAACAACACAGTCAAAGTAGAAAGTGTACTGATTCCTTTGGATAGTGAGAGCTTTCCTGCTGATAGTAGGGTTATGGAAGGCTTTGATATTTTAATCCTCAGCAATTATGATACTGGAACATTGACACAGAAGCAGACAGGTGCGCTAAACAGCTGGCTGGAGAGCGGCGGTACGCTTGTTGTCGGTACCGGTGCGAATTGGCAGAAGGTTTATCAGCCTCTTCCGGAAGAAATAAAAAAGTTTTCTGTTTCAGGCAGTAACTCCGTGAATCCGCCGGAAGAACTGGAGAAATTTGCCAATGCAGACTTTGCAGGTAACTCAAAGCTCGATGTAGTCACAGGAGAGATTGGTTTTGAATATCTGGAAAAGAAAGCCGATATCGATGAGACGAATGAAGAAATAGCTGATAATAGTGGAGAGAAAACTACAGCAGACAAAGAAGAGAAAGAGATGCAGCCGATGTTCAGTACAGATGTGGACGAGGTTATCGCAGGCGATGACGACCAGCTACTTGCTGTAAAATACATGGTCCAATCAGGACGAATACTGTTTCTGACCTTTGACCCCGGGATGGAGCCGATTACAAGCTGGGGAGGAAAGCAAGCCTTCTGGGAAAACCTCCTGTTTCACAGTGGCAGTTCAAACAGGATATACCAGAGAGGGTCTGGGTATTTTTATTCCAATAACAATAATAATTACTATTTGAACGACCTTGCGCAGCAGGTGCCGGAAGACAGAACACCGCCTTTTCTGTTTATGTTCATTATGATTGGAGCCTATATTGTTATTGTTGGGCCGGTTATGTACATATTTCTTAAGAAAAAGGACAAGCGTGATTTTAGCTGGCTTGCAGTTCCTGCAGTTGCTTTCTTATGCCTGCTGGTCATATACTTTGCCGGATTTAAGACGCGGTATAAAACAGCAGTCTTTAATACGGTTTCTTTGATTCATCTTGATAGCGAGAACCAGCAAGCGAATATTACAACCGGTATGGGTGTCTTTAATAATAAGAAAGGGGATCTAAAGCTGACATACTCCAATGAGCAGCAGATAAATTTTGATGTTACACAGACGGAAAGCCGCAGCTATACGGTATATGCCGACGGTTCAGAGCCCGAAGGGCAGGTTGTCAGTAAGATTGTATTAACGGAGCCGACGAGCTACGAGCTTTATAACGTATCCATGTGGGAGCCTAAATACCTTACGGCTACGAAAAGTGAACCTTATTCCGACCAAGTCATGAACTCTGTTAAAATATTGGATGGGAAGCTCCGGGCTATCATCAACAACTCGACAAAATATGATTTCACAGAGGCCTTTATCACCATTGGCACTAATTTCATCTATGTCGGGGATATTCTATCAGGTCAGGAAAGAACGATAGAGGTTGATTTTGACTCAGAGAATGTGTACAGAACCTTTGAAGCATATCTGGATGCACAGTATGGAAGAACAAACTATCCGTCTAATGTAACTCCACCTGAAGATTTTCCGGAAAAGCGCAGAAAAAGGATCGCAATCGAGCGCTTGCTTCAGACCCAATATTATGCCATAAGAGGACAGAACAAGATCGGTCTGTATGCTCTGAATGAGCAGAATCTTGGATACGATATTCAGATTAATGGCGAGGAGCCGGTCTCTTACTTCACCAACGGCATATTCTCCAGTATGGATCTGAATTTTGAAAAGGCTACAGAGGTGGATATTCCGGCTGGAATTATTTTACCGGAGTTGGACCAATCCAGTCTTATGGAAAGCATAGCGAATATGGACGATGAAAATGGTATATTTGTGAGGGAGAAGGGAAATATCGATTTTGTTTATTCCTTGCCGGAGGGGATGCAGACGAAGGAGTTCTCATTGAAGTTTGACACTTATGTACCTCTTTATATCAAGTATAATATGGAAGAGATGAAATCCCGAAATAGTAATGTTAAGACCAGTATACTGCAAAACAAGTATGAATACTACTTATACAATCATGTGACGGACGAGTGGGAGCAGATTGATGATGTCCATACCCGCAATAGTGATACCGGCAATTACGTTGATGATAAATATAAACTGAAGGTGCGTGTCAAAGTAGTGGAATTAGCGGAAGAAAAGATGAAGTCGATGGATGGATATGTAGAAACAGAACGGCTTGCACTTCCGGCACTCCAACTGAAAGGGGTGATCCGATAATGCTGAAAATTACAAATCTGGTAAAAAGATATGGTAGGTTTACCGCGGTTGACCATTTGTCAATGGAAATTGGCGAGGGACATATTTTCGGCTTCGTGGGTGCAAATGGCGCAGGAAAAACGACGACCATGAAAATTGTATCCGGTCTGCTGCAGCCAACCTCCGGTGATGTCACGGTAGATGGAGTCAATATATTGTCGGAACCCAGAGAGGTTAAAAAGAGAATTGGGTATATGCCGGACTTTTTCGGTGTATATGATGATTTAAAGGTCGATGAATACATGAATTTCTACGCTGGCATTTACGGTATTCCTTATCGTGATCGAAAGGGAATATCGGACCAGCTCTTGGAATTGGTTGACCTGACTCATAAAAAGGATTTCTATGTAGACAGCCTCAGCCGCGGTATGAAGCAAAGGCTGTGCCTTGCAAGAAGCATGATCCATGACCCGAAGCTGCTCATATTGGACGAGCCTGCATCCGGACTGGATCCCCGGGCCAGAGTTGAAATGAAGAATATTCTGAGGGAACTGAAAAATATGGGAAAGACGATTTTGATCAGCTCCCATATTCTATCCGAACTTGCAGAGATGTGCACAATGATCGGCATTATTGATCAAGGCAGAATGTCAGCATGTGGTACCGTGGAAGAAATCACTGTGAAGCTGACCCGAACCGGGAAGCTGAAAATAAAGGTGAGGGACAAGCTGGAGGAGGCGGTGATGCTGTTACAGGAGCAGCCCGCCATTGGTGAAATTCGTATCCAGGGTGACCTGGTGGAAGCAGATACCAGTGCAGACGAGCAGATACTTTCAGATATCCTTAAAAGGTTAGTTCAAAAGGATATACCTGTTGTATCATTCAGTCAGGCAGGCAGCAGCCTTGAATCGGTATTCATGCAACTGACAGAAGGGAGTGACGGTTCCGATGCTTAATCCAATTATTGAAAAGGATTTAAAAACAAAGATGAGGGGCTGGCGAACACCTATTTTGCTAAGCCTGTACCTATTATTTCTGGCTCTTGTACTGATGATGTTTTTTGTTTCAAACAATCAGTCCTATACAAGATATGGCTATTCGACCTTTAACCCGAGAATTGCTGTCAACGCATACAGTATCATAGCGGTGTTTCAATTTGCACTGCTGATGCTAATTGTTCCGGCACTTACATCCACGGCCATCAGCGGTGAAAGAGAACGGCAGACACTGGACTTGATGCTTTGTTCGGATATTTCCACCTGGTCTGTTATTATGGGCAAGCTAGTGGTATCCATCGCACACATCATGTTTTTGGTGGTTGCTTCATTACCTATTCTGGGAATGGTTTTTCTTTTTGGTGGAATTACATTGGGAGAAATCCTTCTAATGTTTCTGTTTTATGTCATTACGGCGCTGATGGTGGCCAGTCTCGGCATCTTTCTTTCAACATTGTTTAAGAAAAATGTGACGGCAATCATTTCCGGATATATTTGTCTGGGACTGTTGGGAATCGGACCCATTATCGCCTTCTTCGTATGGACGGTCTTTTATCAAAGGAGCGGCAGCGGGCAGATCAGCTATGGTACCATTGCTGCGTTTCTGTTTCCTTCTCCCGCTTTTGGATTTACTTCCTTTATGTCGGGGGGACAGTACAGCATTTTTGGCGGTCTGTTTTATGAGATACAAAACCTCGCTTCTGCCGAGACCGGCATTCTGCGTTATTTACAGCCCTGGATGATCAATGCGGCGTTTGATATTGTTTTTTCGGCTATTTTAATTTGTTTAAGTGCCTGGAAGCTGAATCCGGTGAAAAGGATAGGAAAAAATAAAAAAGAGAGAAGACAGGATGGGAAAGTTCAGAAGAGTGAGGGAATAGGTGCTGCTGAGCAAGACAGCAAAGAATAGAGCTGCCGGGCAGAACAATAGCGTTGCCAGGCAGGGTAGTAGCGAATGGGCGCTGCCGGGCAGGATAGCAGGTTAAGGTAATAAATAAGTTTCGGGTGGGACTGCTTAGGAGGTGGGAGGATGGAGATCAGAGAGATCATAAGAATGTTAAAACCGCTGCGAACCCGGATGCATCTGAATAACGGGCTGATTTGCTTCATAGCCTGCCTTTGTGCCGGAAGTATAGCTGCCATGGTGCTGGCGTATATCTCATTATGGGTACCCGTTCCGTTTCTGATACGCAGGATAGGAGAAATCTATGCGGGATTTGCCGTTTTAGGAATTTTGATTTCTTTGTTTTTAGTTCCGCGTACCCGAAGCGTCATCGATACGGCGGACGGACTGGGGCTGAAGGAAAGGCTGATCACCGCATGGCAGCTTCGGAAGGAAGATAGCATTGTTGCACTGCTGCAAAGGCAGGATACGATGAAAGCTGTTGCGGGAACCGATTTTATAAAGCTTTATCCGTTAAGATTTCCGCTGAAGCTTGTCATTGTGCTTGCCGCTTCGCTGGTATTGACATCAGTTACTTTTGTATTGCCAAGCTACGCCAGAGAGGACAGTAAAAAAGCAGAAAAGCTGCAAACTGTAGTGGAACAGCAGCTTGAAGAAATAAAAAAAGTTCAGGAAGAATTAAGAAATAATGAAAACCTCCGTGAAACAGATTTGAAGAAAATCCTGGAGGAAGCAGAGCGGCTTGCGGAAGAATTGAAAAAGGCAAGGACCGAGGAAGAAGCCATGAAGGCTGTTTCACGGGCGGAAAACGAGCTGGAAAAGCTGGACTTGCAAAAACAGCTCAGCAAGCTGGGTAAAGCGCTGAGCAGCCACGATATGACAAGCGGCCTGGGAGAAGCTGTGCAGAATAAAAATGCAGAAGACATCAAGCAGGCATTGGAGCAATTGATGCAGCAGATGGAACAGAAGGAGGTTTCTCCGGAAGAAATTGCCGAAAGCCTCCGACAGGCTGCTGAACAGATGGATCAGCAAGAACTGGCAGAACAGCTGACAGAGGCTGCTGAAGCATTGGAGGCTTCTGAGACAGAAGGCAGGAAAGAGGCGTTAGAAAATCTCGGGAATGAGCTGTCGGAAATGGTCCAATCCCAGCAGAACAGCGGGGCAAGTCAGGCGGCAGGCCTGCTGGCCCAAGCACTGGAACAGGCAAAGAGCAACATATCAAAGGTTGACAGCAGTTTATCATCGGGTCAAAACACTTCAGGAGCATCGGGTCAGAGCTCCGGACAAGGTTCAGGATTGCAGGCCGCACAAGGTGGAAGTGAAGGCGGCGGGGAAGGAAGCAAAAGCGGACAGGCTGCGGGTGCTGCGTCAGAAAAGACAGGAAATACCGGTGAGACTTCAGGTAAAGGTCAGGGACAAGGCAAATCTTCAGGCCAGGGGCAAGGTTCAGGCTTAGGCCAGGCGCCGGGTTCTGGACAGGGCGGCGGTGGAGGAGCCGGAGAAGGGTCTACGAATAAGGATTCCGGTTATACAGGCAGTGAGCAGGGCGGCGGAGGCCGAAAGGCCGGTGAAGGTAAGGAAGAGACCTTTGAGCAGCTGTACGATCCGGATCATTTGGGCGGAGATGCAGATCCCAGCTATGTGTCAGGAGAGAAGCAGGATGGAGGACAAAGCAGCTATTCCGATACGGAGCAGATCCCGGTGGAAAAAGGCGCCATGCTGCCTTATCACGAGGTTCTCGGACGATATAGCGGTCAGGCGGCGTCGTATATGGAGAAAACAGAAATACCGGCTGCAATGAAGGATATTGTCCGGGCGTATTTTGAATCATTGGAGTAGGTGAAGGGGGTAATACGTTGGAAATCAATGAAAAGGATATACAGCATGTAACGCAGACAGTACAGAAAATTGAGTCGGAAGTGGCCAAGGAAATGGTGGGACAGCGGGAAGTCATCCGGCAGGTCCTGATATGTATCCTTGCAGGGGGAAATATTCTTCTGGAAGGTGTGCCTGGACTTGGAAAGACCCGGCTGGTCAATACCCTTGGAAAGGTAATGGGGCTGCAGTTTTCAAGAATTCAGTTTACACCGGACCTAATGCCTGCAGACGTTGTGGGAACCAATATCATTACGAAAGAGCAGTCTGAGGGCGGAATGTTCAAATTCCAGCCGGGACCCATATTCAGCAACATCGTACTGGCAGACGAAATCAACAGAGCTACGCCAAAGACACAGAGTGCTATGCTTCAGGCCATGCAGGAGAAATTGGTCACTGTTGCCAATACAACGTATCAGCTGCCAAAGCCCTTTTTTGTACTGGCAACACAGAACCCCATCGAAATGGAGGGTACCTATCCGCTGCCGGAAGCGCAGATGGACCGGTTCCTCTTCAAACTGGACGTGCCGTTTCCAAGCTTGGGAGAACTAAAGGACATTGTCACCATGACGACCGGGAGCACACAGTCGGAGCTGAAAACCGTGACCGGAAGTGAAGAATTGCTGAGGATAACGGAGATCGTGAAGGAAATACCTGTAGCGGATCCGGTTTTGGAATTTGCACTGAAGCTTGTGCTGGCAACGCATCCTGAAACAGAGAATGCACCGGACGCTGCCAAAAAATATATCCGCTATGGCGCGAGTCCCCGTGGAGCCCAGGCGATCATTTCAACGGCAAAAATACGTGCCGTGCTGGAAGGCCGCTATAATGTTGCGTTTGAGGATATCAAATACACTGCATATCCTGCGCTGCGCCACCGGCTGTTTTTAAATTTCGAAGGTTCCTCAGAGGGATTGACATCTGATGATCTTATTTCTAAAATACTGCAGGAAATATAGGAAACCGGAATGAGCCAATTATTTGACAGTACGTTCTTGAAAAAAATAGAGCGAATGGCATTGAGTGCACGCTTTTCACTGGACGGTACCACGGCAGGAAACAGGAAATCCAGGAGCAAGGGCAGCTCTGTGGAGTTTTCGGACTACAGGGAATATGCGCCGGGAGATGATTTCCGCAGGCTGGACTGGAACGCATATGGACGTTTTGAAAAGCTTTTTGTAAAGCTGTTTATGGAGGAAAGAGAAGCACCTGTATCCATTTTCCTTGACGTAAGCAAGTCCATGGATTGGGGAGAGCCTAATAAAACCATTGCATCCAGAAGGCTGGCTGCGGCGTTGGCCTATATCAGCCTGACAAATTTTGATAGCGTGAGCCTTACCTGTGTGGATGAAGTAATACAACAAAGCTGCAAATCGGTGAGAGGTAAAAATTTCTTCTACCGTGTGACAGATATTCTTGAAAATGTGAATTACTCAGGTGGCAGTCATCTGCAAAAGGCCATAGAAGGAACTTCTGCTTCCTGGAGACGCGGAATTACCGTATTGATTTCCGACTTTTTTACCCTGGGAGACATCCATGAGCTGTTGAAATACCTTACGTATCACAAACAGACGGTTTATGTCTGCCATATATTAAGTCCTCAGGAGCTGGTCCCGACGGTCAGTGAATCTGTCAGGCTTGTTGACAGTGAGAATGGCAGATCGATGGATATCACTGTTACACCGGCGTTATTGAATTCATACGGTAAGGCACTGGAGAATTTCAGAAGCCATCTGGAGCAGAGCTGCTTAAAATGGGGAACGTCTTACTTTCATTTTTCCTCGGAACTGGCGGTTGAAGAAATGGTAAAGGAAGTGGCAAAGAATTGAATCTGAATTTCCCATTAGGACTTCTGGGACTGTTGGGAGTACCTGTGATTATTCTTTTATATCTTCTGAAGCAAAAGCACGAGGACTATACGGTCTCCAGCCTGTATCTATGGCAAAATGCCCTGCAGGATGTGGAAGCCAACGCGCCATGGCAAAGACTGAAGAAAAATATTTTAATGCTTCTTCAGATACTGGCTGTTATTTTGCTGGCATTCATTCTATCAGAGCCGATGCTGAAAAGCGATGTGGATCAGCATGGAGCGATCATCCTTGTAATGGATTGCTCTCTCAGCATGCAGTCTGCAGATATGAAACCCAGCAGATTTGAGGCCGCCAAGGCCGATGCTATGGAGCTGGTTCAATCCAGCGAATCAGGAACCAGCTTCTCTTTGATTGCTTCGGATCATACACCGTATGTTATTTTGCATAAGGTAACCGATAAAAACAAAGTACTGCAGGAGCTTGAAGACCTTACAGTGAACGATACGGCAGAGGATCGGGAAGGAACGGTGGAGCTGGTAAACTCATTGCTCCGGGATCATCCCGATGCCACTGTAAGCTGGTTTAGTGACGGCAGGAATCCGGCTTCCGATCCAAACATCCGTTATTATTCCTACAACAGAAACGGTGACAATTATGCCGTTACACTGCTGACACAGCGCAAGCTTCAAAGCGGACAGGGAATGACAGCGCTGAGCAGGGTTGCTAATTTTTCTCATCAGGATGCTGAACTGGATGTAAGTCTTTATACCGACGGCCGTGTTTTCGATGCCCGGAGAGTTGCCGTCAAAGCCGGTGAGAGCGAGAGCCTTTATTGGACTGAGCTGCCGGTCGATGTATTGAAGCTGGAGTGCAGGATTGATACCCCGGATGTTCTGGAGAAGGACAATTCCGCAGGGTTAATGGTTTATTCCGAGCAGGTGGGAAAGGTATTGCTTGCGACGGAGAAAAACCTTTTTCTGGAGAAGGTTCTGGGCTTGATACCCGGTATAGAGCTGT
Source organism: Bacillota bacterium (assembly GCA_023435925.1). GTDB lineage: Bacteria > Bacillota > Clostridia > Acetivibrionales > DTU013 > JAEZLF01. Next base: position 2,492 of record JAEZLF010000219.1, on the reverse strand, counting down.
ATAGGACGAATCTGACAGATGTTGAAGAGCTGACGGGGTATGATCTGTATCTCTTTGACGGGGAACTGCCGGAGCAGCTGCCGGAAGACGGACATATCATGGTTTTCAATCCCCCTGAGCATGAATACTTTGTATCGGAAGGTTTTTCCGAGTATACCGGGGTGCGTTCAACAGACCACAATCTTTTTAGTGATCTGAAACAGAGCTTGACTTTTAGCGCTATGAAAACAAATTTATTCAAGCTTCCGGAGTGGGGTAACCCGATTCTGGAAAATGATGAGGGAATTATTGCTTTTGAAGGATTCCCAGACAAGAGGCACATGATGGTTTTTGGCTTTGACCTGCATGAGACGAATCTGCCGGTGCAGCCCTTTTTTCCGGTCATTATAACCAGAGCGGTACAGGAATTGATTCCTGGAGACTCGGGTGCAGTATCGTCCGTGAATGCAGGAGACTCTGTGAAAGTGTCGGTGGATCCGGAAGCCAACGAGGTGTTTATCATTAGCCCGGACGGGGAACAGACGGCTATTGCTCCGCCATTTCCTATGACCGGGTATAATGAGACTCTGTATACCGGAATATATACATTGAATCAAAAGCTTGGGAGTGGAACGATAGAGCAGAGCTTCTTTGTCAACGCTCCTTCTGAAAAAGAATTTGCCGCATCGGAACAGTCAGCACTAGAAGCACAGAATGAAGCAGGAGAAAGAGTTGGCGGGAAGCCGACCGGGTGGAGTCTGAAAATGCCCTTATTGTGGCTGCTGCTGGCAATATTATTGATAGAATGGTGGGTTTACGCGAATGGCATTGCAATTTGAGAATCCCTGGCTGTTGCTGTTGCTTTTACCTGCTGCAGCTTTTATGTATTATACAGCAAGAAACATGATTCGTCTGGTGAGGTGGCGGAAGGTTTCCATTCTGTTTCTCAGAGGCATAGTTCTGCTGTTGATTATTCTTCTGCTGTCAGGCGTTACACTTCAGAAGGTTGCCGATACAGCTACCACGCTTTTTCTGGTTGACTCCTCCGACAGTATCGGGCTGGAAACGGCAGGAGCAGAGTTTGTACAAAATGCGGTAAAACATATGGGAAGAAATGATGAAGCCGGAATTATCAATTTTGGAGGGGATTCCTCCATAGAAATTCTACCGGTGAAAAATCTGATGTTTGACGGTTTACAGACCCGGGTTGATTCTTCCTTTACCAATCTGGAGGATGCTCTGGTTTTGGCGCAGTCCGTTATGCCTTGGGATCATCAGAAGAGGGTGGTGCTGTTGACGGATGGACGGGAAAATACAGGGAATGCTCTTCCTTTAATCAAGCAGATGAAGTCAAAGGGGTATGCAGTGGATATTTTCCCGCTAAGCACAGGCTTTCAGGAAGAGGTGCAGCTGAAGGGTCTGAAAGTTCCGGACTCGGTCAATTTGAATGAGCAGTTTGAAATCACGGTCAATATCAAAAGTAACGTTCAGACGAAAGCCGTTTTGAGATTATATAGTGAGCGTCTGCTGACATCACAGAAGGAAGTCGTGCTCAACAAGGGAGACAATCAGTTTGTTTTTTCCGACAAGGCGGTCAACGGTGGGATGGTGACCTACAGAGTTGAGGTGTCGGCAGAATCGGACTCTATTTCGCAGAATAATCAGCTTTCGTCCTATACGTATGTACAGGATAAGCCTGAAATCATGCTGATCCAGGACGCAGATGAGGCAGGCGGGCTCCTTGCAGACATTCTGAAAGAGGATATGAAGGTCACTGTAGTGAACCCAAAACAGGTTCCGGTAGAATTGGCCGAAATATTGAAGTTCGATGCTTTTATCCTTGCCAATGTTTCGGCGGACAGTTTGAGTGAGACCTTTCTGGGCAATCTTGAAACGGCGGTAAGCTATCAGGGTAAAGGGCTGCTGGTAACAGGAGGGGATAACAGCTACGGCCCTGGAGGCTATTACAAGACTGCGCTGGAGAAAATGCTTCCGGTCAATATGGATATAAAACCGAAGGAGGAAGAGCCCAATCTTGCGCTGATGCTGGTCATCGACAAATCAGGCAGCATGTCGGGAGGAGATTACGGCATTTCCAAGATGGAATTGGCGAGAGAGGCGGCCATCCGGTCGACGGAAGTCTTGAACAAAGACGACCGGATTGGGGTACTCGCTTTTGACGATGCCTATAAATGGGTGGTTGAACCGCAGGGTTTGGATGACCTGACAAAGATTCAGAATGCCATCGGTTCAATTCGCTCCGGCGGAGGCACACAGATTCTTCCACCCCTTGAGGTGGCTTATGATGCCATTCAGAAGCTGGATACCAAGCTGAAGCATATTATTTTGCTGACGGACGGACAGGCTGAAAAAAGCGGATATGAGCCACTTATCGAAGGATTGCGGGAGAACGGGATTACACTATCAACGGTTGCGGTAGGTCGCAGCGCAGACTCACTGCTAATGAAGGCTCTGGCCTATGGGGGCAGGGGCAGGTATTATGAAACAGATGA